>NZ_JBJGXV010000021.1:0-115528 GCF_045447295.1 Pseudomonas sp. O39 | reverse complement strand
ACATTGGACATGCAGCGTGTGGACGAATGTATTCCAGGCCCCGCCCGGCAGCGGGCACTAGGCAAGCGCCCTTTCAGCCGCTACATTGGCCGACTTGCGCCTGCTTTTCAGGCCCTCCTGTCACCCCTTATTGAACACACGGAACCTGCAAAACCCCATCATGGACCCTTCCCCTGGTATCACCCTCGCCACACTCTTCGCCGACTTCGGCATGATTCTTTTTGCACTGATCCTGGTACTGCTCAACGGTTTTTTCGTTGCGGCGGAGTTTGCCATGGTCAAATTGCGTGCCACCCGGGTCGAGGCCATCGCCCATAAAAACGGCTGGCGCGGGCAGATCCTGCGCACCGTGCACAGCCAGCTCGACGCCTACCTGTCGGCCTGCCAGCTGGGTATCACCCTCGCCTCCCTGGGCCTGGGCTGGGTCGGTGAGCCGGCCTTTGCGCACATCCTCGAGCCGTTGCTGGGCGCCGTGGGCGTGCAATCGCCTGAGGTGATCAAGGGCGTTTCGTTCTTTGCCGCCTTCTTCGTGATTTCCTATCTGCACATCGTGGTCGGTGAGTTGGCACCCAAATCCTGGGCGATTCGCAAACCCGAGCTGCTGTCGCTGTGGACGGCCGTGCCGTTGTACCTGTTCTACTGGGCGATGTACCCGGCGATCTACCTGCTCAACGCCAGCGCCAACGCCATCTTGCGTATCGCCGGCCAAGGGGAGCCCGGCCCACACCATGAGCACCATTACAGCCGCGAAGAACTCAAGCTGATCCTGCACTCCAGCCGTGGCCAGGACCCGAGCGACCAAGGCATGCGCGTGCTGGCCTCTGCGGTGGAAATGGGCGAGCTGGAAGTGGTGGACTGGGCCAACTCCCGGGAAGACCTGGTGACCCTGGACTTCAACGCCCCGCTCAAGGAAATCCTGGCGCTGTTCCGCCGCCACAAATTCAGCCGCTACCCGGTGTACGACGCAGTGCGCAATGAGTTCGTCGGCCTGCTGCACATCAAGGACCTGCTGCTGGAACTGGCGGCCCTGGACCACATCCCCGAATCGTTCAACCTGGCCGAGCTGACCCGCCCGCTGGAGCGCGTGTCGCGGCACATGCCGTTGTCGCAGTTGCTGGAGCAGTTCCGCAAAGGCGGCGCGCACTTCGCCCTGGTGGAAGAAGCCGACGGCAAGATCATCGGCTACCTGACCATGGAAGATGTGCTGGAAGTGCTGGTCGGCGATATCCAGGACGAACACCGCAAGGCCGAGCGCGGCATCCTCGCCTACCAGCCGGGCAAACTGCTGGTGCGTGGCGACACGCCGCTGTTCAAGGTGGAGCGCCTGCTGGGCGTCGACCTGGACCACATCGAAGCCGAAACCCTGGCCGGTTTGATCTACGACACCCTCAAGCGGGTGCCGGAAGAGGAAGAAGTGCTGGAGGTTGAAGGCTTGCGCATCATCATCAAGAAGATGAAAGGGCCGAAGATCGTGTTGGCCAAGGTGCTGTTGCTCGATTGATCAGATCAACGCAGGAGCGAGCAACTCGCTCCTGCGCCGTTGATTATGCCGGCAGCGGGGAGAAGCAGATGTCGACCTCCAAATGCGCTGCGGCAGACAAATTGACCAGCGCGTCCAGTGAGAACTTATCGATCTTGCCATTCAGGATGTTATTGAGCCGAGGCTGACTGATATTGAGCCGCTCGGCGGCCGCTTTCTGCGACAACTCCCAACTGCGAATGGTGTTGCACAGTTCCAGCAGCAACTTTGAGCGCAGCCGCATGTTGGCGGCTTGCTGCGGAGTATCCTCCAAAGCATCCCAGACACTACTGAAACGTTCGGTTTGAATTTTTGAGTCTGTCATAGGCTTAACCTAACTCCTGCAATCTGGCACGAGCCAGTTCGATATCCCGCCCTTCGGTTTTCTGTGTGGTCTTGCGCAGCGCGTGCAGCACATAGACAGCTTCCGGCCGATTGACCACATAGAAGACTCGAAACGCTCCCGATTCCTCCGTGATCCGAATCTCGCTGACGCCCCTCCCGATAGTTTTCATCGGCTTGCAATCAAAAGGCTGTTCACCCTGTTGCAAAAGATCCAACTGAAAACCGGCTGCCCTTCGGGCGTCGAGAGGAAACTCCTTGAGGTCCTTGAGCGAGCTACCTAGAAACACCACGTCCTTGTGCCTTGGCATTGGCTTCTCCTTTCCTGGAAAGAAAAAGCGTAATAGACGACTCAGGCGAAGGCGGTGCAGCTTTGTTTCAAGGCATAGCAAAAGCGCGATCGCACTGATGCGCTATCGAAAGACTATATCGAAACAGATATAAATCAAGTCACCTGACGGGAATCAGACAGTCGGTCGATTCCCGTTATTCAGGCGATCACGCACCCGGCACAAAGTGCTTCTGCGCCGTGCCGCGCGCGATCAGGCGGGAGATGTAGTCGAGCTTCTGCGCATCCTGGTCGATAAACCGGAAGGTCAGTTGCAGCCAGTCGCTGTCGGGCCTCGGCTCATAGGCGACGATCGCGTGCAGGTAGCCGTTGAGGCGTGCGACTTCGGCGTTGTCGCCTTGCTCAAGGTCCAGTACCGCGCTTTCCAGCACCTGAGGCAGGACTTCGCCACGACGCACCACCAGCAGTGCTTCCTTGATGCTCAGCGCCTTGATCACGCATTGCTGGGTGCCGCTGGACAGGCGCAGTTGGCCCTGACCGCGCCCACCAGCCGGCGAAGCAGCCGGAGCCGCCTGCACAGGCTGGTTGTTAAGCAGGCCGTTGCTCGGCGCTGCCACAGGGGCAGCTTTGACGGCTTCAGGCCTGCCGCCAGTCAAGGCGCTCAGGGAATCGTTGCCGAAGGCCGAGTTCATCTTGGTCGGCGCGCTGGCGACCAGCGCGTCAAGGCGGCCGACTTTGTGCAGGGCCTGTTTGACCTTGCTCAGCAACTGTTCGTTGGTGAACGGCTTGCTGACATAGCCGGAAACCCCGGCCTGGATCGCCTGGACTACGTTTTCCTTGTCGCCACGGCTGGTCACCATCACGAAGGGCATGGCCTTCAGATGGGCTTGCTCACGGCACCAGGTCAGCAATTCAAGACCGGACATCTCGGGCATTTCCCAGTCGCACAGCACCAGGTCGAAGGTCTCGCGCATCAGGATGGTTTGCGCCTTTTTGCCGTTCACCGCGTCTTCAATCTTGATCCCAGGGAAGTAGTTGCGCAGGCACTTCTTCACCAGGTCGCGGATAAACGAGGCGTCATCCACCACCAACACACTGACTTTACTCATCGACCCTTCATCCTATAAAAACTTCGGCACGCAAAACGCCTGACTGATGGCATTTTGCCAAAACTCGCTGGTCGCAGAAGGACTATATTGCTCCTGCTGCGCAAAATATTCAGATACCTCAAACGAAAACGCCCGACCAAAGGCCGGGCGTTAATTTCTCGGGCAACCTTACTTATCGTCAGATTCGCCCGGAACATTAGGGATTTGATCAGCGGTGCCTTCAACTTCAGCCTTCATACGCTTGAGCCCCATGTGCCGTACGTCGGTACCGCGCACCAGGTAAATCACCAGTTCCGAGATATTGCGCGCGTGGTCGCCGATACGCTCCAGGGAGCGAAGCACCCAGATAATGTTCAAGACCCGCGAGATAGAGCGCGGGTCTTCCATCATGTAGGTGGCCAGCTCACGCAGTGCGGTCTTGTATTCGCGGTCGATGGTCTTGTCGTACTGCGCCACCGACAACGCCAACTCGGCGTCGAAACGGGCAAACGCGTCGAGGGCGTCGCGCACCATGTTGCGTACCTGGTCACCGATATGGCGCACTTCCACATAACCGCGCGGTGCTTCGCCTTCTTCGCACAGCTGAATGGCACGGCGGGCGATTTTGGTCGCTTCGTCGCCAATGCGCTCCAGGTCGATTACCGACTTGGAGATGCTGATGATCAAACGCAGGTCAGACGCCGCCGGTTGGCGACGCGCCAGAATGCGCAGGCATTCTTCGTCGATATTGCGTTCCATCTGATTGATCTGGTCATCGATCTCGCGCACTTGCTGGGCCAGACCAGAGTCGGCCTCGATCAGCGCAGTGACGGCATCGTTGACTTGCTTCTCCACCAGCCCGCCCATCGCCAGGAGGTGGCTGCGCACTTCCTCAAGTTCGGCGTTGAACTGCGCGGAGATGTGATGGGTTAAGCCTTCCTTCGAAATCATGGTTTTGCTCCACAAAAGCTGTATGCCGCAAGCTACAAGCTGCAAGTTGATATGTGTCGTTGCATTGAACTGCTTTTACTTGCCGCTTGAAGCTTGCGGCTCGCAGCTGCTCCAACTAGCCATAACGACCGGTGATGTAGTCTTCGGTCTGCTTCTTCGCCGGATTGGTGAACAGGGTATCGGTGTCGCCGAATTCCACCAGCTTGCCCATGTACATGAACGCGGTGTAGTCGGAAACCCGCGCCGCCTGTTGCATGTTGTGGGTCACGATGACGATGGTGAACTTGGACTTGAGCTCGTAGATCAGTTCTTCGACTTTCAGCGTCGAGATCGGGTCAAGTGCCGAGCACGGTTCGTCGAGCAGCAAGACTTCCGGTTCCACGGCGATGGTACGGGCGATCACCAGACGCTGCTGCTGGCCGCCGGACAGGCCGAGTGCCGAATCGTGCAGGCGGTCTTTGACCTCTTCCCACAGTGCCGCGCCTTTCAGGGCCCACTCCACCGCTTCGTCGAGGATGCGTTTTTTGTTGATGCCCTGGATGCGCAGGCCGTAGACCACGTTTTCGTAGATGGTCTTGGGGAACGGATTCGGCTTCTGGAACACCATGCCCACACGGCGACGCAGCTCGGCCACGTCCTCGCCCTTGCGGTAGATGTTGCTGCCGTAGAGGTTGATTGCACCATCTACGCGGCAACCGTCCACCAGGTCGTTCATGCGGTTGAAGGTGCGCAGCAGCGTGGACTTGCCGCAGCCGGACGGGCCGATAAAGGCGGTCACGCGCTGCTTGGGAATGTTCATGCTGACATCGAACAGGGCCTGCTTTTCACCGTAGTACAGGCTCAGGCCTGGCACTTCGATGGCCACGGTTTCCTGGGCCAGGCTCAGGCTCTGCTTGTCGCGACCCAGGGCCGACATGTTGATGCCGTGGGTGTGGGTTTCGTGTTGCATGGTCTCACTCCGTTCGTAGCTGCCAGCTTCTAGCTGCAAGCTGCAAGATTTGAGCAAAAGCGGCTTGTAGCTTGCCGCTTGTGGCTAATAGCTTTAGCTGTCCAGCGCTTTGTATTTTTCGCGCAGGTGGTTACGAATCCACACCGCCGACAGGTTGAGCGTGGCGATCACCAGCACCAGCAGCAAGGCGGTGGCGTATACCAGCGGTCGTGCGGCTTCGACGTTGGGGCTCTGGAAGCCGACGTCATAAATATGGAAGCCCAGGTGCATGATTTTCTGGTCCAGGTGCAGGTACGGGTAGTTGCCATCCAGCGGCAGCGATGGCGCCAGTTTCACCACACCTACCAGCATCAGCGGTGCCACTTCACCGGCGGCGCGGGCCACGGCGAGGATCATGCCGGTCATCATCGCCGGGCTGGCCATTGGCAGCACGATCTTCCACAGCGTTTCCGCCTTGGTCGCGCCAAGCGCCAACGAACCTTCACGCACCGTGCGAGGAATCCGCGCCAGGCCTTCTTCGGTCGCGACGATCACCACTGGCACCGCGAGCAACGCCAGGGTCAGCGAGGCCCACAACAGGCCAGGCGTGCCGAAGGTCGGTGCCGGCAGGGCTTCGGCGAAGAACAAACGGTCGACCGAGCCGCCGAGCACATACACGAAGAAGCCCAGGCCGAACACGCCGTAGACGATGGCCGGTACGCCGGCCAAGTTGTTCACGGCGATACGGATAATCCGGGTCAGGGTGTTCTGCTTGGCGTATTCACGCAGGTACACCGCTGCCAGCACGCCGAACGGGGTCACGATCATCGCCATGATCAGGGTCATCATCACGGTGCCGAAAATCGCCGGGAAGATCCCGCCTTCGGTGTTGGCTTCCCGTGGGTCATCGCTGAGGAATTCCCAGACCTTGCTGAAGTAGAAGCCGACCTTGGTCAGCGTGCCCATGGCGTTCGGCTGGTAGGCATGTACCACTTTGCCGATGCCGATTTCCACTTCTTTGCCGTTGGCGTCGCGAGCGGTCAGGCTGTCGCGGTTGAACTGGGCGTGCAAGTCGGCCAGGCGCGCTTCGACGTCCTTGTAGCGGTTGTTCAGTTCGGCACGGCCTGAATCCATGTCCGCTTGGGCGGTAGCATCGAGCTTACCTTCCAGCTCAAGCTTGCGACCGTGCAGGCGGATGCGCTCCAACCCGGCGTTGATCGCGCCGATATCGGTTTTTTCCAGGCTCTTGAGCTGGGCAGCCAACTTGTTCACGCGGTCGACGCGGGCTTGCAGCTCCGGCCAAGCGGCTTCGCCTTCGGCGATGACCTTGCCATCCTGCTTGACGTTGACCAGCGTGCCGTAGAAGTTGCCCCACTCACGCCGCTCGATGGTCATCAGGTTGGCAGGCTTGGTCTGGTCCTTGAGCCACTCGCCGACGATCCAGGTGAAATCGTTGCCGTTCAAGTCACGGTTGCCGACCTTGATCAGCTCGCGGGTCATGAATTCCGGGCCTTGGTCCGGTACCGGCAAGCCAGCGCTTTTCAGGCGCTCGCGCGGTACTTCTTCCTTCTGTACCACTTCGCCGATGACGATATGGTTTTCCTGGCCCGGCACGTTGTAGTTGGCCTGGATCAGGTCAGCCGGCCAGAAGTGGCCCAAACCGCGCACCGCAATCACAGCCAGCAAACCAATGGTCATGATAACCGCGATGGACACCGCGCCACCGCTGATCCAGACGCCGGGGGCGCCGCTCTTGAACCATCCATTCAGGGAGTTCTGTTTCACAGACTTCTACCTTTCTTAAAGCGACGAGTATTTCTTGCGCAGACGCTGACGAATCAGCTCGGCGAGGGTGTTCATGATGAAAGTGAACAGCAGCAGCACCAGCGCCGAGAGGAACAGCACGCGGTAGTGACTACCACCGACTTCCGACTCAGGCATTTCCACCGCGACGTTGGCCGCCAGGGTGCGCAGGCCTTCGAACAGGTTCATCTCCATCACCGGAGTGTTACCGGTGGCCATCAGCACGATCATGGTCTCGCCGACGGCGCGGCCCATGCCGATCATCAGCGCCGAGAAAATCCCCGGGCTGGCGGTCAGGATGACGACGCGCGTCATGGTCTGCCATGGCGTGGCGCCCAGGGCCAGGGAACCCAGGGTCAGGCCGCGCGGCACGCTGAACACGGCGTCTTCGGCGATGGAGTAGATGTTCGGGATCACCGCAAAGCCCATGGCCAAACCGACTACCAGGGCGTTGCGCTGGTCGTAGGTGATGCCCAGGTCATGGGAAATCCACATGCGCATGTCGCCGCCGAAGAACCAGGTTTCCAGGTACGGGCTCATGTACAGCGAGAGCCAGCCCACAAACAGGATCACCGGAATCAGGATGGCGCTTTCCCAACCATCGGGCACACGCAGGCGGATCGATTCAGGCAGGCGGCTGAAGATAAAACCAGCGACCAGAATGCCAATCGGCAGCAGCATCAGCAGGCTGAAAATCCCCGGCAAATGCCCTTCCACATATGGCGCAAGGAACAGGCCGGCGAAGAAGCCGAGGATCACCGTCGGCATCGCTTCCATCAATTCGATCACCGGCTTGACCTTGCGGCGCAGGCTCGGGGCCATGAAGTAAGCGGTGTAGATCGCCGCGGCGACGGCCAGTGGGGCGGCCAGCAGCATGGCGTAGAACGCGGCTTTGAGCGTACCGAAGGTCAGCGGCGCCAGGCTCATCTTGGGTTCGAAGTCGGTGTTGGCGGCGGTCGATTGCCAGACGTATTTAGGCTCGTCGTAGTTCTCGTACCAGACCTTGCTCCACAACGCGCTCCAGGACACTTCCGGGTGTGGGTTGTCCAGTAGCAGCGGTTGCAGCTTGCCACCGGCTTCGACGATCACACGGTTGGCGCGTGGCGACATGCCGAACACACCCTGGCCATCGACCACCGGGTCCACCAGCAAGGTGCGATGCGCCGTGCTGTGGAACACGCCGAACTTGCCGGACGCATCGAGCGCCGTGAAGCCTTTGCGACGTTCTTCAGCGGTGATTTCCACAATCGGCGCGGTGCCCATCTGGAAGGTACGGATCTGCTTCAGGCGCTGTTCGCCATCCGGGTCGCGCGCCATGAACCACTGGGCCAGGCCACCCTTTGAGTTGCCGACGATCAGCGAGATACCGCCCACCAGCTGGGTGCTGGCGGTGATTTCGGCGTTGCCGTCTTCGAGCAGTTTGTAGCGACCGTTGAGGCTCTTGTCGCGCAGGCTGAACACATCGGCCAGGGCGCGACCGTTGATCACATACAGCCACTGCTGGCGTGGGTCGATGAAGATCGCCTTCACCGGCTCGGTCATTTGCGGCAGCTCGATGCGCTTCTGCTCGCTGGTGACTTCACCCGTCATCATGTTTTCTTCGCGGCTCAGGGCCAACACGTTCAAGTGCGAACCGGCCGAACCGGCGACCACCAGCGACGAGTCGGTGGCATTGAGGGCGACGTGTTCCAACGGACGACCGGCTTCATCCAGCACGATCGGCGTTTCGCCGTAAGGGTATTCAACCGCAGGCGTAATGGTTTTCTTGCCGTCCGGGTAGGACACCTTATAGGTATGGCGGAACACCAGGGACTGGCCATTCGACAAACCGAGGATCACCAGCGGGCTGCCCGGCTGGTCTTCACCAATGGAGGCAACACTGGTGCCTGCCGGAAGCGGCAAGTCGACACGCTTGAGCTCGGCACCCGTGTCCACATTAAAGAACAGCGCCTGGCCCTTATCGGAAACCCGCATGGCGACCTGGTTCTGTTCTTCGAGGGAGATCATCAACGGCTTGCCGGCGTCCTGGATCCAGGCTGGCGTCAGCGCGTCTTCCTTGGTCAGCGAGGCACCTTGGAACAGCGGCGCAACGACATAAGCGAGGAAGAAGAAAATCAGGGTAATGGCGCCGAGGACGGCGAGGCCGCCGATCAACACATACCAACGGGTCAGGCGATCTTTCAGCGCGCGAATACGGCGCTTGCGTTGCAGCTCAGGCGTATTGAAATCAATGCGCTTGGGGGGAGAAGTCGTCGTCATGGTGGAATTGGCCAGATCATTCATGCGCACACCCTAGCGATCCTGTATGACAGAAAGATGACAATGCAGTGACGCAAGAAATCCGCCGCGGAGCAGAGCTGGCAGCGGACTAAAAAATTAGGGGTGTAGACGGCGAGTGGGGGAGCGGTTTTGCCCGCGATGGCGTCATACGGTTTCAACTCTAAACCGCGTCGCCAGCATCGCGGGCAAGCCCGCTCCCACAGAAAAACATGCGTCTACACCAGGTCTTGCAGGCTTAGTTGCCTTCTTTCAAACCCAGGTCAGCCAGGGCCTTGGCGGCAACTTTGGCTGGCAGTGGGATGTAGCCGTCTTTGACGACCACTTCCTGGCCCTGTTTGGACAGAACCAGTTTCACGAACTCAGCTTCCAGCGGGGCCAGAGGCTTGTTCGGGGCTTTGTTGACGTACACGTAGAGGAAACGCGACAGCGGGTATTTGCCGTTCAGGGCGTTTTCTTCGCTGTCTTCGATGAAGTCAGTGCTGCCTTTCTTGGCCAGGGCCACGGTCTTCACGCTTGCAGTCTTGTAGCCGATGCCCGAGTAACCGATGCCGTTCAGCGAGGAACTGATCGACTGCACGACCGACGCCGAGCCTGGCTGTTCGTTCACGTTAGGCTTGTAGTCGCCTTTGCACAGGGCTTCTTCTTTGAAGTAGCCGTAGGTGCCGGATACCGAGTTACGACCGAACAATTGCACCGGCTTGTTGGCCAGGTCGCCGGTCACACCCAGGTCGCCCCAGGTTTTCACGTCGGCTTTAGCGCCGCACAGACGAGTAGACGAGAAGATCGCGTCGACTTGTTCCATGGTCAGGTGCTGGATCGGGTTGTCCTTGTGCACGAATACAGCCAGGGCATCCACAGCCACCGGAATAGCGGTTGGCTTGTAGCCGTACTTCTGCTCGAAGGCCGCCAGTTCGGTGTCCTTCATTTTGCGGCTCATCGGGCCCAGGTTGGAGGTGCCTTCAGTCAGCGCAGGAGGTGCAGTGGCGGAGCCGGCAGCCTGAATCTGGATGTTGACGTTCGGGTATTCCTTTTTGTAGGACTCAGCCCACAGGGTCATCAGGTTAGCCAGAGTGTCGGAACCAACGCTGGACAAGTTGCCCGAGACGCCGGTGGTCTTGGCGTAAGCCGGAATTGCCGGGTCAACACCAGCGGCCACCGCGTGGGCGGTCGCAACGCCAGCAGCGACAAAAGTCATTGCCGCCATCAAACGCTTCAGTTTCATGCCTTGCTCCTAGCAGATAGGGATAGTTGGATCGGGGCCAAGTATCGGTAGGCCGTGTGAACACTCTATGTCCGCAATGTGACAATTAGATGAAAGGCCAGCATTTATGAAAAACCTGACAGGAAGGGGAAAGATCAATAAATACGGGGCTTGCGAGGAGGTTGACGCGCTTGAAGCGGTGTTTCAGAAATACTCTGTAATCTATGACCGTTCCTACACAGCTGCGTAGGAACGATCTTCAACTATCGGCTTACCGCCCGCGCTTCCACAGGTACCCACCGACCAACGTCCCCATCACGCACAACACGGCGACATAGTAAGCAGGGCCCATGGGGCTTTCCTTCATCAGCAGCGACACCGCCAGCGGCGTCAACCCCCCAAACACGGCGTAGGCGACGTTGTAGGAAAACGACAACCCGCTGAAACGCACTACCGGTGGGAAGGCTTTCACCATCACGTAAGGCACCACGCCGATCACACCGACAAACAGACCCGTCAGGGTGTACAGCGGGAAGAGCCAGTTCGGGTGATCGATCAGGCTGTGGTAAAGCGTCCACGACGTCGCCAACAGCAACAGGCAACCGATGACCAGTACGCGGCCGGCGCCAAAGCGGTCGGCCAGGGCGCCGGAGGCGACGCAGCCGAGGCTGAGGGTGACGATGGCCAGGCTATTGGCTTGCAGCGCGATGGTCGGGCTGAAGTGATAGACGGTTTGCAGCACGGTCGGGGTCATCAGGATGACCACGACAACACCGGCCGACAGCAACCAGGTCAGCAACATCGACAGCACGATGGCGCCACGGTGGTCGCGCAACACGGCGCGCAAGGGCAGTTCGGCAGCCAGGGTTTTGCGTTGCTGCATTTCGGCGAAGATCGGCGTTTCATGCAGCCAGCGGCGCAGGTACACCGAGAGCAGACCGAACACGCCACCCAGCAGGAACGGGATTCGCCAGGCGTAATCCGACACTTGCTCCGGGCTATAAAGGGTGTTGATGGCGGTGGCCACCAGCGAGCCGAGCAGGATGCCGGCAGTGAGGCCGCTGGTCAGGGTGCCGCAGGCGTAGCCGATATGGCGCGGCGGTACGTGTTCGGAGACGAACACCCAGGCGCCCGGTACTTCGCCGCCAATCGCCGCGCCCTGGATAACGCGCATCAACAGAAGCAGGAGCGGCGCCCACAGGCCGATCTGCGCATAGGTCGGCAGCAGGCCCATGATCAAGGTCGGCACGGCCATCATGAAGATGCTCAAGGTGAACATCTTCTTGCGACCCAGCAAGTCGCCAAAGTGCGCCATGATGATGCCGCCCAACGGCCGCGCCAGGTAGCCGGCGGCGAAGATGCCGAAGGTCTGCATCATGCGCAGCCATTCCGGCATGTCGACGGGAAAAAACAGTTTTCCGACCACGGTGGCGAAAAACACAAAGATGATGAAGTCGTAAAATTCCAGCGCCCCGCCCAAGGCAGACAGTGACAGGGTTTTGTAGTCGTTGCGGGTCAGCGGGCGCGACGGTTGCGCACTGCTTGCGGGCACGGAGGACATGGCAAGGCTTCTCTTATAGTAGTGACGGCAAGCCCGGGACTTGCGGCGGGTCTGGCAAGATAGCAAATCGCTTGAAAAAGCACAGCGCCCACCGAATAACAGTTTAAAGGCGCGCGTTATTCCCCGTTCCTGCGCTTTATTAGTCATCAGAAGCACAGTTGCGGGAAAAAGCCGCATTACAGCCGCGATTTGCCGACCAAATGAGTGCCGGGAGGTCGTCTCGGCGCCAGGGTCTCGATATACTCGGCCCGTGCAAGCGCCAAACCCGCTGTCTTGACGGGCTGCTGTGCCAAAACGTCGTTGGGTGCCATCCAGCCGATTTGGCAGAGTTTCCCTTTAGTACGCCTTATGAGAAACGTATCGAGCGGTGTATGTTGGTGCTGAAACGTTTTTCCGGAAGACGGCTATCCACTTGAAATACCCATGAAGCGTCACGGGTCAGAGGCACCCTCGGCATGATCGAACTCGAACAAGAAGATCCTATCCCGCAAGGCGATCTCGCCCTGCAAATCACCGCCCTCCCGCGTGAAACCAACGGTTTTGGCGATATTTTCGGCGGCTGGCTGGTCGCGCAGATGGACCTGGCCGGTACGGCCATGGCCAGCAAGGTAGCGGGCGGACGTGTGGCCACCGTGGCCATCGATCGCATGGCGTTCCTGGTACCGGTGGCGGTGGGCGCGCAATTGTCCTTCTATACCCAGGCTCTGGAAATCGGCCGCAGTTCGATCCAGATGATGGTCGAAGTCTGGAGCGACGACCCGCTGTCCAGCGAATGGCGCAAAGTCACCGAGGCGGTGTTTGTGTTCGTCGCGATTGATGGCAGCGGCCGCACGCGTTCAGTGCCGTCACGCGCACGTTAAACCTCGCCGGGTTTTGACGGTCAATTGCCCCATTGCCTGCCATAAAGAGTGCTCTGTATGCCTACGCCCCACGTTGAAACCGTGAAAATCGACGAGCTGGACTGCTGGCGCATCCGTCACAACGGCGCCGAACTGCTGGTGGCCCAACAGGGCGCACATATCTTCAGTTACCAGCGTCAGGGCGAGCAGCCGTTGATCTGGCCGAACCCCGAGGCGGTGTTCAAGCAGGGCAAAGGCATTCGTACCGGCGTGCCGGTGTGCTGGCCGTGGTTCGGCGTGTTCGACCGCAACCCGCAAAGCGTACAAACGATGCGCCAGAGCGATCAACCTGCCGGCGCCCACGGTTTTGTACGGACTGCACGCTGGGAATTGGCCGGGACCACGATTGAAGGCGATGCAGTGCGCGTAGACCTGGTATTGCCAGTGCCTGCAGGCGGTTTCCCCGGCTGGCCCCATCAGGTCGACCTGAAGCTGAGCCTGTTGCTGGACGATCAACTGCATATCCAGCTGACCAGCCACAACCGTGGCACCGATACGGTAACCCTCAGCCAGGCGCTGCACACCTATTTCGCCGTGAGCGACGTGCGCAACGTACAGGTCGAAGGCCTGGACGGGCTGGCGTATATCGACACCGCCGACGGCTGGAGCAACAAACAGCAATCCGGGTTGCTGCACTTCACGGCCGAGACCGACCGTATCTACCTCAATACCCCGGCGCAGTTGAACATTGTCGATAAAGACTGGCAGCGCCGCATCCAGCTCACCAGGCAGGGCTCGAACTCGACGGTGATCTGGAACCCCTGGACCGAACGCGCCAAGGCGTTCGACGACATGGCCGATGATGGCTGGCAGGGCATGCTGTGCATCGAGACAGCGAATGTGCTGGATGATGTGGTGAGCTTGGCGCCGGGTGAAAGCCATACCTTGGGCGTAAGCATCATCAGTCTCGCCCTGTAAACCCAATCAAAAATGTGGGAGCGGGCTTGCTCGCGAATACGGTGTGTCAGCCACACATGCAGTGACTGACACCCTGCATTCGCGAGCAAGCCCGCTCCCACATTGGGTTCTGCGTCAGCTTAAAGATCCGATTCCTTCACCACCCGCACTTTCCCCGCATCCAGCGCATACGCCGCATCCGCCAAATCGTTATTCACCTTCTCCACCTTCAACGTGCCCGTGACCCACAGCGGTGTGTAGATATCATCCAGCTTCAACCCCTTGGGATAACGCACCAGCACCAACTGGTTAGGCGGCGGTGGCGGCACATGGATGCAGGCGCCCGGGTAAGGCACCAGGAAGAACAGCGTGCTGCGGCCTTTGGCATCGGTTTCCAACGGCACCGGGTAACCGCCGATACGGATGTTCTTGCCGTTCATGGCGGCCACGGTCTTGGTCGAATACATCACCGCCGGCAAGCCTTTGCTTTGCTTCAAGCCACCTTTGTCGGTGAACGTGCCTTGGGCTTCGGGGGAGTTGTGGTCGATCTCGGGCATGGCTTCGAGGGCTTTCTGATCCGACAGCGGCATCAGGTCGAGCCAATCGGTTTCTGGCAGTTCGCCAGCGTGGGCCAGGCCGGAGCCCAACAAAAGGAGAGTCAAAAGAAGGCGGCGCATGGAGAGGCTCGGCAATTACAAGTGACGAGCATTCTAGCCCTCTGCGCCTGCGCAGCGCAGAGGGCTTTGTCGCTTAATTATTTTTTACGCAGCAGACCGTAAATCACCAGCAACACGATGGCGCCGATCAGCGCACCGATAAAGCCTGCGCCTTGACCCGCCTGGTAGATGCCCAGGGCCTGACCGCCATAAGTGGCGACCAGGGAACCTGCGATACCCAACAGGATAGTCATGATCCAACCCATGCTGTCGTCGCCAGGCTTGAGGAAACGCGCGAGCAGACCGACGATCAGGCCGATAAAAATGGTTCCGATGATACCCATGGCATTTCCCTCTGAATTGAATGTGAGTCATGCCAAAGCCTAGTCAGGCTTTGCCATCCTGCAATCAGAGAGACGGCGGCAACCAATGGTTCCCGCCGTCCCCCGGGTTATTGCTCGGCGATCAGCGCTTCGACCTTGAGGATCTGCCCTTGCAGGGTCGCGCGGTCCTTGCAGCGCAGGTTGGCGTGGCCGACCTTGCGCCCGGCCTTGAAGGCCTTGCCGTAGTGATGCAGGTGGCAGTCGTCGATGGCGATGACTTTTTCCACCGGCGGTACAACACCGATGAAGTTGAGCATGGCGCTCTCACCGACCTTGGCCGTGGAGCCCAACGGCAAGCCCGCCACCGCCCGCAGGTGGTTTTCGAACTGGCTGCACTCGGCGCCTTCGGTGGTCCAGTGCCCGGAGTTGTGCACGCGCGGGGCGATTTCGTTGGCCTTGAGGCCACCGTCGACTTCAAAGAACTCGAACGCCATCACGCCGACGTAATCCAGCTGCTTGAGCACACGGCTGGAATAGTCTTCGGCCAGGGCCTGCAACGGATGGTCAGTGCTGGCCACGGACAGCTTGAGGATGCCGCTGTCGTGGGTGTTGTGCACCAACGGGTAGAAGCGGGTTTCGCCATCACGGGCACGCACGGCGATCAGGGAGACTTCACCGGTGAACGGCACGAAACCTTCCAGCAGGCAGGCAACGCTGCCCAGCTCGGCGAAGGTGCCGACCACATCGGCAGCCGTGCGCAGGACTTTCTGGCCCTTGCCGTCGTAACCCAGGGTGCGGGTTTTCAGCACGGCCGGCAGGCCGATGGAGGCAACGGCGGCGTCCAGGTCGGCTTGGGACTGGATGTCGGCGAACGCCGGCGTCGGGATGCCCAAATCCTTGAACATGCTCTTCTCGAACCAGCGGTCACGCGCGATGCGCAAGGCTTCGGCGCTCGGGTACACCGGTACGAACTGCGAGAGGAAGGCCACGGTTTCGGCCGGGACGCTTTCGAACTCGAAGGTCACCAGGTCGACTTCGTCGGCCAGTTGGCGCAGGTGATCCGGGTCGCTGTAGTCAGCCCGCAGGTGCTCGCCGAGTGCCGCCGCGCAAGCGTCGGGCGCCGGGTCCAGGAAAGCAAAGTTCATCCCCAGCGGGGTTCCCGCCAAGGCCAGCATGCGGCCCAACTGGCCGCCACCGATTACACCGATCTTCATCGTCAACAACCTCAGGCGATGCGTGGGTCTGGATTGTCCAGCACGCTGTCTGTCTGCTCAGCACGGAATTTTTTCAGCACCGCATGGAACTGTGGGTGCTTGGCGCCCAGGATGCTGGCGGACAACAAGGCGGCGTTGATCGCGCCGGCCTTGCCGATCGCCAGGGTCGCCACCGGGATACCGGCCGGCATCTGCACGATGGACAACAGCGAATCCACGCCCGAGAGCATCGACGACTGCACCGGCACGCCGAGCACCGGCAGGTGGGTCTTGGCCGCACACATGCCTGGCAGGTGCGCCGCACCGCCGGCACCGGCGATGATCACCTCGATGCCACGGGATTCTGCTTCATCGGCATACTGGAACAGCAAATCCGGGGTGCGGTGGGCAGAGACCACTTTCACTTCATACGGAATGCCGAGTTTTTCCAGCATATCGGCGGTGTGGCTAAGGGTGGACCAATCGGACTTGGAGCCCATGATCACGCCAACCAATGCACTCATCGTCGTGCCTCTTCTCTCTGGGCGCCCGCAGGCGCGTCAAAAAACAACAAGCCACGCGGGAAATCCGGCGTGGCTTGTTGTACGAAATTTGGCCGGTTGGACCGGCCGAAGGCCGCGCAGTATACCGTAATAATCCAGATAAACAGCCCCTGGAATGACCATCTGTCCAGCGGCGCAAACCGGCGGTTTTATTGACTTTCAGGTCAGCGAAAACACCGCCGATCAACCATGGGACTTGGAACAATGTGGGAGCTGGCTTGCCTGCGATAGCATCACCTCAATATGCCTGATGTATCGAGGTGCCCGCATCGCAGGCAAGCCAGCTCCCACATTTGATCTTCATCCCTTTCAGGTGCCTTGTGCAGCACCACCTTCCAACTTACGCCACAACAACCGCACGTTCGCCTTGCGCACCAACGCGCAGCGATACAGGCGAATTTCCAGCGGTACATGCCATTGCGGCCCGCCGCAGACCACCAGTTCACCGCGCGCCAGTTCGGCCCGCACGCTCAGTTGGGGCACCCAGGCAATGCCGAGCCCTTCCAGCGCCATGCTCTTGAGGCTGTCGGCCATGGCGGTTTCGTACACCGTGGTAAAACGCAGTGCGCGTTGGCGCAGCAACAGGTTCACCGAGCGACCGAGAAATGCCCCGGCGCTGTAGGCCAGCAGCGGCACACTGCCCTCGCCTTCCAGGTCGAACAACGGCTTGCCGTCGGCATCGGCAGCACACAC
Organism: Pseudomonas sp. O39; assembly: GCF_045447295.1. NCBI lineage: Bacteria > Pseudomonadati > Pseudomonadota > Gammaproteobacteria > Pseudomonadales > Pseudomonadaceae > Pseudomonas > Pseudomonas sp. O39. Next base: position 98,342 of record NZ_JBJGXV010000021.1, on the reverse strand, counting down.
CGGGAGCATTTCGGTATTGCCCAGGTGCAGCGACGGGAAGATCTCCGGGTCCATCTGCATCGCCGCATCCGGGTCGTAGAACGCCAGCATCAAATCGCAGCCGCCTTCACGCAGGGCGTGCACCGCGTCACCGACGTTGGTGGCGACCAGCCGTGTAGCAATATTCAGCCCTTCGTTACGCAGTTGCGCGATCCAGCGCGGGAAGAAGCCTAAAGCCAGGGAGTGAGCGGCCGCCACTTGCATGACTTCGCCCTGCCCGCCTTCCAAGTGATGCAAATGGCGCAGCACTTCACCGAGTTGCTCGACCACCGTGCGCGCAGTCACCAGGAACAACTGCCCCGCCGCCGTCAATTCGACTGGCGTGCGCGAGCGGTTGACCAGGGTCAAGCCGAGCGCAGCTTCCAGGCTGCGAATACGACGGCTGAACGCTGGCTGGGTAACAAAGCGCCGCTCCGCCGCCTGGGAAAAGCTGCGAGTCGCCGCCAAGGCGCTGAAGTCTTCCAGCCATTTGCTCTCAAGGTTCATCACTTCCTCCCACGGGTACGCACCATTTTGGCACACACGCCCGCCATGATAGCTGGGTCACACCTGCATTATGCCGTTTGTGCATAGGCCAGTGTTTAACAGCATTGGCCCAAAAACTCCCACAAGCCTAGCATTCGCAGCGTTCCGGCCAGTTCCGGGTCCATATCGAGATGATTTCCGTCATGTCCTCCGCTGCATCATTCCGCACAGAAAAAGACCTGCTTGGCGTACTCGAAGTACCTGCTCAAGCGTATTACGGCATCCAGACCCTGCGAGCGGTGAATAACTTCCGCCTCTCGGGCGTTCCGATTTCGCATTACCCGAAATTGGTGGTCGGCCTGGCAATGGTCAAGCAAGCAGCCGCTGACGCCAACCGCGAGTTGGGCCAGCTCAGCGAAGCCAAGCACGCTGCCATCAGCGAAGCCTGTGCCCGCCTGATCCGTGGCGATTTCCACGAAGAATTCGTGGTGGACATGATTCAAGGCGGCGCTGGCACTTCAACCAACATGAATGCCAACGAAGTCATCGCCAACATCGCGTTGGAGGCCATGGGCCACAACAAGGGCGAATATCAGTACCTGCACCCCAACAACGACGTGAACATGGCGCAGTCGACCAACGACGCCTACCCGACCGCGATCCGCTTGGGTCTGCTGCTGGGCCATGACGCGCTGCTGGCCAGCCTCGACAGCCTGATCCAGGCGTTCGCCGCCAAGGGCGTCGAGTTCAGCCAGGTGCTGAAAATGGGTCGCACCCAATTGCAAGACGCCGTGCCGATGACCCTCGGCCAGGAATTCCGCGCCTTCGCCACCACCCTCGGTGAAGACCTGGCCCGCCTGAAAACCCTGGCGCCTGAGCTGTTGACCGAAGTGAACCTGGGCGGCACCGCCATCGGCACCGGCATCAACGCCGATCCGCGCTACCAGGCCCTGGCCGTGCAGCGCTTGGCACTGATCAGCGGCCAGCCGCTGGTACCGGCTGCCGACTTGATCGAAGCCACCTCCGACATGGGCGCCTTCGTGCTGTTCTCCGGCATGCTCAAGCGTACCGCGGTGAAACTGTCGAAGATCTGCAACGACCTGCGCCTGCTGTCCAGCGGCCCACGCACCGGCATCAACGAGATCAACCTGCCGGCACGTCAGCCAGGCAGCTCGATCATGCCCGGCAAGGTCAACCCGGTGATCCCGGAGGCTGTTAACCAAGTGGCGTTCCAAGTCATCGGCAACGACCTGGCCCTGACCATGGCAGCCGAAGGCGGCCAGCTGCAGCTGAACGTGATGGAACCGCTGATCGCGTTCAAGATCTTCGACTCGATCCGCCTGCTGCAACGCGCCATGGACATGCTGCGCGAGCACTGCATCGTCGGTATCACCGCCAACGAAGCACGCTGCCGCGAACTGGTGGAGCACTCCATCGGCCTGGTCACCGCGCTGAACCCGTACATCGGTTATGAAAACGCCACCCGCATCGCGCGCATCGCCCTTGAAAGCGGTCGTGGTGTGCTGGAGTTGGTGCGCGAAGAAGGCTTGCTCGACGACGCCATGCTCGACGACATCCTGCGCCCCGAAAACATGATTGCCCCACGTTTGGTCCCGCTGAAGGCCTAAGCGTTTGTTGCACCGCTCACCAGGTTGAGGGACTAGACACCTCTCACCTTTTGAGGGCTTGGAGAACCATTCTCCAGGCCCTTTTTTTTGCCTGTCGTAAAGCCTCGACAGATACAAAAGCAAGCGCCCTCTTTTTCGTGTGTAAAGTCCTGCGCGGACGTTGCAGACACAGATGCTTTCTCCTTGCCAGGGCTGGAAACCTGATAGCAGGAGCACTCAGTACGGAGGATGGAGCCTTCCAGCGCAATCTATGGTTTTTGAATGTGCTGTTAGCTATGGTTGGCGCAGGGCTTGTCGCACTCACGGCCAGGGTCAAATTCTTTAGTAAAATGGAACTTTATAATGAAAAAGAATGATGATTTTTTTACTGCTGAGGGCTACCGCCTGAACGCAGACAAGCGCCTGCTGGACCTGGACTTTATCCATGGGTTTCTCGTCCAGTCGACGTGGGCCAAAGGCATTACCCGTGACCGTGTGCAATTAAGCATTGATAACAGTTTATGCATGGGCGTCTATCACCATGAGCGGCAAGTCGGCTTTGCCCGGCTGGTGACGGATTTTGCGACGTTCGGCTATTTGTGCGATGTGTTTGTCGACGAACAATATCAAGGTAAAGGCCTGGGCCGCTGGGTGTCCGAAGGCATACTGGCGGGCCCCGAGGCCGAGCAGCTGCGCCGCATCATACTGGCCACTACGACAGCGCCGTGGCTGTATGAAAAGATGGGCTTTGTGCCGGTTAACCAACCGAACTACATCTGGCAAGTCTTCCGCTCCGATATCTACCAGCGCTGAAACCTCGTTAAACCCCGCCTGGGGAACCACCCCGGGCGTGAGCGTTCATCGGTCCATAAGCCGGTGGTCACTGACCGCTGCATCTTCCTTTAATCGCCTCATGCAGACGTATGCCGTTCGGCTAGGTATAGTGCGGCCCCTCTTCGCGTCTGCGGCCGTCGGTAACGAGGCCCGGATACAACGCGAAAGCGCATGAATAACAACACCCGCAAAAGGATTGGGGCGAAGCGTCGTGCACTGCCTGGTGCCGAGCGACGCGTCGGACCGTCCTGCGTTTGCCATTAGAAAAATCAGCGAGGAACACTCCATGCTCGAAGTCATCAACGACTTCCTCTCAGGGAAAGTACTGATCGTGCTCATTGTCGGGCTCGGCGGTTATTTCACGATCCGCTCGCGTTTCGTTCAGTTGCGTCACTTTTTCCACATGTTCTCGGTGTTTAAAGACAGCCTGAAGAGCAGCGCCGGCCAACTCAGCTCGTTCCAGGCGCTGATGCTCAGCCTGGCCGGCCGCGTCGGTGCCGGTAACATCGCCGGTGTCGGCATTGCCGTCACCCTGGGTGGCCCGGGTGCCGTGTTCTGGATGTGGGTCACCGCGTTGGTGGGCATGTCCTCGAGCTTTATCGAATGCTCGCTCGGCCAGCTGTATAAGCGCACCGACGCTGAAGGCACTTACCGCGGTGGCCCGGCCTACTACATCCAGCACGGCCTGCATAAGCGCTGGCTGGGTATGGTCATGGCGTTCCTGTTGCTGGTGACCTTCGGTTTCGCCTTCAACGGCCTGCAAGCCCACGCCGTGACCCACTCGCTGAACAATGCTTTTGGCCTCGACACCACCTACACCGGCCTCGCGCTGGCCGTATTGCTGGGCCTGGTGTTCATCGGCGGGATCAAGCGTATCGCCTCGATCGCCGACCTGCTGGTGCCGGTCAAGACCCTGGTCTACATCGCCGTGACCCTCTACGTGATCGTGCTGCAATTCGACCACGTGCCGGCCATGCTCGCGACCATCGTCAAGAGCGCTTTCGGCCTCGACCAAGCCTTTGGTGGCCTGGTGGGCAGCGCAATCATCATGGGTGTGAAGCGCGGCGTGTTCGCCAACGAAGCCGGTTTGGGCAGTGCGCCTAACGTGGCAGCCGTGGCCTCGGTAGAACACCCGATCGCCCAAGGCGTGGTCCAGGCATTCAGCGTGTTCCTCGACACCTTCGTGATCTGCACCTGCACCGCGTTGCTGATCCTGCTCTCCGGTTTCTACACCCCAGGTTTTGAAGGCGACGGCATTGCCCTGACCCAGAACTCCCTGGCAGCCGTGGTCGGCGACTGGGGCCGCATGTTCATTTCGGTGGCCCTGGCGTTGTTCGTGTTCACCTCGATCATGTACAACTACTACCTCGGTGAGAGCAACCTGCGCTTCCTGGTGGGCAACAACCGCAAGGTGCTGATGGGCTACCGCGCGTTGGTGCTGGTGCTGATTTTCTGGGGTTCCATCGAGAACCTGGGTACCGTGTTCGCCTTCGCCGACATCACCATGACCATGCTGGCGTTCGTCAACCTGTTCGCCCTGGCGTTCCTGTTCAAGATCGCCATGCGCATACTGAATGACTACGACGGCCAGCGGGCTGCGGGCATCAAGACGCCAGTGTTCGATTCCAGCAAATTCCCTGACCTGGACCTGGACCGCAAGGCCTGGCCGGCAAATCCAGCGAAGCCTGAGCCTGGCGCTCAAGCATCGGCTGAACTGAACGCTCAAGCGCAACGCTGAGCGTAGAAGCCTAGATAGATGACACGCCGCCCGGCCTTGGGCATGCTCTGGGCCCGGCGGCGTTTTTCGTTCAGGAGAATTCTCGATGTCCAAAGCTAACAACATCATGGTGCTCTACACCGGCGGCACCATCGGCATGCAAGCCAGCGCCAACGGCCTGGCCCCGGCTTCCGGCTTCGAGGCGCGCATGCGCGAACAGCTTGCCGACCTGCCAGTGCCTGCCTGGCGCTTCCGGGAAATGGCGCCGCTGATCGACAGCGCCAACATGACCCCCGCTTACTGGCAGCGCCTGCGCACCGCTGTGATTGAAGCCGTGGACGACGGCTGCGACGCCGTGCTGATCCTGCACGGCACCGATACGTTGGCCTACAGCGCGGCGGCGATGAGTTTCCAACTGCTGGGCCTGCCCGCGCCGGTGGTGTTCACCGGCTCGATGCTCCCCGCTGGCGTGCCTGACAGCGATGCCTGGGAAAACGTCAGCGGCGCCCTGCTGGCATTGGGCGAAGGCCTGGCACCGGGCGTGCAGCTGTACTTCCACGGCGCGCTGATGGCGCCGACCCGATGCGCGAAGATTCGCAGCTTTGGTCGCCATCCATTTGCTGCCTTGCAGCGTAATGGCGGCGTAGCCAAGGCCGATGCACTGCCGCCAGCCCTGGATTATCGCCAACCCAAAGCGCTGGCCAACGTCGGCGTGCTGCCGCTGGTGCCGGGTATCGCCGCTACGCAGTTAGATGCACTGATCGACAGCGGCATTCAGGCGTTGGTGCTGGAATGCTTCGGCAGCGGCACTGGGCCGAGCGATAACCCGGCGTTCCTCGCCAGCCTCAAACGCGCGCAGGACCTGGGCGTGGTCGTGGTGGCGATCACCCAATGCCATGAAGGCGGCGTGGAACTCGACGTCTACGAAGCCGGCAGCCGTCTGCGCGGCGTGGGCGTGCTGTCCGGTGGCGGCATGACGCGCGAAGCGGTGTTCGGCAAGCTGCAGGTGCTGCTGGGTGCCGGGCTGGCGACCAGCGAGGTACGCCGCCTGGTAGAACTGGACCTGTGCGGCGAACTGAGCTGACCGGCATGTAACTTGCTCCACTTCCAGCCATCCCCTGGCTGGAAGTTCCCATGCTGCACTCCCACCTCACCACCCTCAATGCCGTTTCCCTGGTCCTCAGCACGTTCAAGGCCGAAGGCTTGCCCTTTGAAGCGCTGCTGGCCGGCAGTGGCATCTGTGCGGCGGACTTGAGCCGCGCGGACACGCGCATCACCACCAATCAGGAAATGCGCGTATGCGCCAACGCCGTGGCCCTGCGCCGGGATGTGGGCCTGGAGTTGGGCCGGCAGATGCATGTCTCGGCCTACGGCATGCTCGGTTACGCCCTGCTCACCAGTGCCACCTTCGGTGACGCTTTGCGCCTGGCGTTGCGTTATCCGGCGCTGCTGGGAACACTTTTCGAGCTCAGCCTTGAAGAAGACGCTGAGCGCATCTGGTTCACCGCCAGCGACTACCGGGAAAACCCGAGCCTTGCGATGTTCAACGTCGAACTGTGCCTGGCGTCGCTGAAGGTCATCTGCGACGACTTGCTCGGCCAACCGCTGCCGCTGCTCGCCGCGCGCTTTGAACACAGCGCACCGGATTATCACGCACGCTACAGCGAGTGCTTTGCCTGCTCGCTGCATTTTGAAACCACCACCAACGCGTTCGCCTTCGACAAACACTGGTTGGACCACCCCCTGCCTCTGGCCGACGCGGTCACTCACCAGGCCATGGCCGAGCGTTGCCGCAAGCAGAACCTGGAATTCACCGGTCGCCAGGCCTGGCTCGGCAGAATCCGCCAACTGCTCGCCAGCCAACTCGGCGCGGCGCCGGGGATTGAAGGCCTGGCCGAACAGATGAACTGCTCGGCCCGTACCTTGCGTCGACACCTGCATGACCTGGGCTGCAGCTACCAGGAACTGCTCGACGAGCTGCGCTTCGAGCGAGCCAAGCAATGGCTGGCCGAAGATGAACTGCCCATCTACCGGATCGCCGAGCAACTCGGCTTCAGTGAAACCGCCAGTTTTCGGCACGCCTTCGTGCGCTGGAGCGGCGTGGCGCCCAGCCAGTTCCGGCCCTGATGCCTGTTGAGAGAGCATGGCCGCGCCATTTCGGGGCGAATTGAGGACAGATAATTTGGCCAGATTTATCCCCTTTTGGCCGCTCCTGCCATTCTCATAAAACCCGCCCGCCGCAAGACTGCATCCACCGATACAGCCTGCGGAGAACAATAAATGCTGACGATCTACTCGGACGATCACCACCTGCATCACGGCCGTTGCGAATTGATGGACGGGCAACTGATGCCCTGCTTCGAAATGCCATCACGCGCCGATCATGTGTTGCAACGGGTCAAGGACCGCGAGCTGGGCCCAGTTCAGGCACCGCAGGACTTTGGCCTGGCACCGCTGCAACGCATTCACAGCCGCGACTACCTCGACTTCTTCAAAGGTGCCTGGGCGCGCTGGACCGAGTTCGGCCAGGACGGCGACTTGCTGCCCTACACCTGGCCTGCCCGCACCCTGCGCCGGGTACTGCCTGCCAGCCTGCACGGCCAACTGGGTTATTACAGTTTTGACGGCGGCGCACCGATTACTGCCGGCACTTGGCAAGCGGCCTACAGCGCCGCGCAAGTCGCCCTGACGGCGCAACAGGCAATCGCACAAGGTGCAAGCGCCGCCTTTGCCCTGTGTCGCCCGCCGGGGCACCACGCCGCCAGCGACTTGATGGGCGGTTATTGCTACCTCAACAACGCGGCCATTGCCGCTCAGGCATTTCTCGACCAAGGCCATAAAAAGGTCGCGATTCTCGACGTGGATTACCACCACGGTAATGGCACGCAGTCGATTTTTTATGCCCGCAGCGACGTGCTCTTCACCTCGATCCATGGGCACCCAGAAGCGGAGTTTCCGTTTTTCCTGGGGTATGCCGACGAACTGGGAGAAGACGCCGGCGAAGGCTTCAACTTCAACTACCCGTTGCCGGCAGGTTCCGGCTGGGATCGCTGGAGCGCGGCACTTGAAGAAGCCTGCACTGAGATTGAGCGCTACGGCGCCGACATCATCGTCGTTTCCCTGGGTGTGGATACATTCAAAGACGACCCCATCTCGCAATTCAAACTCGACAGCCCTGACTACCTGGCGATGGGTGCGCGCATCGCCCGCTTGGGCAGACCCACGCTGTTTGTGATGGAAGGCGGCTACGCCGTGGAAGAAATCGGCATCAACGCCGTCAACGTGCTCGAAGGTTTTGAGGAGTCCGCCCAATGAACATGCTCAAGTCACTCGTCCTCTGTGCAGCCGTTCTCGGCGGCGCGGCCCACGCCGAAGAGAAAACCCTCAAGGTCTACAACTGGTTCGACTACATCACCCCCAAGGCGCTTGAAGACTTCAAGGCACAGCACCCGCAGGTCAAGCTGGTGTACGACATCTTCGACACCAACGAAGCCCTTGAGGCCAAGTTGCTCACCGGCAACTCGGGCTATGACGTGGTGGTGCCGTCCAACGTGTTCCTGGCCAAGCAGATCGAAGCCGGCGTGTTCCAGCCGCTGGACCGGAGCCAGTTGCCCAACTGGAACCACCTCGACCCCAAGCTGATGAAGCTGATCGAAGCCAACGACCCCGGCAATAAATTCGCCGTGCCCTATATGTACGGCACCATCCTGATCGGCTTCAACCCGGCCAAGGTCAAAGCGGTGTTGGGCGATAACGCGCCGGTGGACAGTTGGGACCTGATCTTCAAGGAAGAGAACATCAGCAAACTCAAACAATGCGGGGTCGCCCTGCTGGATTCGCCCTCGGAAATCCTGCCCCTGGCCTTGCAACACCTGGGCCTGGACCCCAACAGCAGCAACCCCAAGGATTACGTCAAGGCTGAGGCGCTGTTGATGAAAATCCGCCCCTACATCACCTACTTTCACTCGTCCAAATACATGGCTGATATCGCCAACGGCGACATCTGTGTGGCCGTGGGTTATTCCGGTAGCTTTTCCCAAGCCTCCAACCGCGCCAAAGAGGCCAAAAATGGCGTAACCGTGGACATGCGCCTGCCCAAAGAAGGCGCGCCGATCTGGTTCGACATGCTCGCCATTCCCAAGGGCGCGCAAAACCCGCAGGACGCCTACACCTTTATCAACTACCTGCTGCAACCCCAGGTGATCGCGCCGATCAGTGATTTTGTCGGCTACCCCAACCCGAACAAGGACGCCACCGAGTTAGTCGACCCGGCAATTCGCAATAATCCCAACCTGTACCCAACCGAGGCGGCCATGGCCACGCTGTATACCTTGAAGCCATTGGGGCGTGATGCGGAACGGGCCAGAACGCGGGCCTGGACCAAGATCAAGTCGGGGACCTGAACCGACAGGCAAACTCAGCCAGGGCGGGCGCCCCATGCCTGCCTTAAGCGCGACAGCGCCACGGCGATATCCGCTTCGGGCACGGCGGCGAAGCCCAGCACCAGCCCGGCACGCTGATCGACCGGCGTGGTGGACTGGGGCAGCCAATAGCTGCTCAAGCCGTTGACCTCGACGCCTGCCGCGTGGGCCTGGACCAGCAATTGCTGCTCGCGCGCCAGGCTGTCCACGCGCACCGTCAGGTGCAGCCCCGCCGCAACGCCGAGCAGTTCGCTGACACCTGGCAACCCTTTGGGCCAACCGGCGAGCAAGGCGTTTCGCCGACTCAACGCCGCACGCCGCATGCGGCGGATATGCCGCTGGAAATGCCCGGCGGCCATAAACTCCGCCATCACCGCCTGGGTACTCACTTCGGAATGGCGCATGTCCACGGCGCGGCGCCGGGTAAAAGCGTCCACCAGGCCGGGTGGCAATACCAGATAACCGAGGCGCAGCGCCGGGAACGCCACCTTGCCGAAGGTGCCGACATACAACACTCGCCCACTACGATCCAGCGCCGCCAACGGCGACAGGGGCGCGCCGCTGTAGCGGTACTCACCGTCATAGTCGTCCTCGATGACCCAGCCGCTCGTACGTTCAGCCCAGGCCAGCAGCTCCAGGCGCCGCGCCAGGCTCATCACCACACCCAGCGGGTACTGATGAGAAGGCGTGACATACGCCACACGACAGTCATCCAGTGTGTTGAGCACTTGGCAATCAATCCCCTCGCCGTCCACCGGTACGCCTTGCAGTCGCCCACCCGCCAGGGCAAATGCATGCCCAGCCGCGCGATAGCCCGGGTTTTCCACCGCCACCCGGTCTCCCGGCTCCACCAGCAACTGTGCACAAAGGCTGATTGCCTGCTGCGCACCACAGGTGATTACAATTTGCTCAGCCGAACACTGCATGCCCCGCGAGCTGCGCAGGTAAGCGGCGATCAAACCGCGCAGACGGCCGTCACCTGCCGGGTCGCCATAGCAAAGCTGTTCCAGGTCAGGCTTGCGCCAGAACGCCCCATTCAGCTTGGCCCAGACCTCAAACGGAAACAGATCAAAGGCCGGCACACCCACGCGAAATGCCCGAGGCGGCCCCGAGGGAGGCAGGGAAAGATGGTTATTTTTGACCCGCGCCACGCCCGCACTGTGGATAACTTCATTGTCGAGATCTTCCGGAAAATCCGCCCATTTTGTGGATAAGGCTGTGGGTAAGCCTGTGGAAAACCCTGTGGATACTTTTGTGGATAGTTTTTTTGGCGTGGGCAATTGGGCGACATACGTGCCATCACCCACCCGGCTCTCAATAAACCCCTCCGCATACAACTGATCGTAGGCGCGCACCACACTGTTGCGGGAGATCGACAGTGCTGCCGCCAAGTCGCGGGTGGCGGGCAACCGCGTGCCACTGACCAGCCGCCCGTCCAGCACCCGATGGCGCAACGCGCCGTAGAGTTGGCGAGTCAGGCCCTGACGGCGATCCAGCTCAATGCCTGCGGGGTTGAATAACAGCGGCGGCGAAATAGGCGGCATATTGGACCCATGAAATTGGCGCTAGATGGCTCTTACAACGAACCATTAGCCTGCCTAGGATGCAGGCATTCGCCAAGGAAAATTTCATGTACACACCACGCGCCTTTGCCCTCGAAGATTTGCCTGAACTGCAGCAACTGATCCAGCACACCCGCCTGGCGCAGTTGGTCACCTTCGGTGAGCAGGGCTTGCAAGCCAGCCACTTGCCGCTGCTGCTCAACCCCGATGAAGGCCCGTATGGCACGCTCTATGGGCACCTCGCCAAGGCTAATCCGCAGTGGCGCGAGCTGCAAAATGGCAACGAAGCCCTGGTGATCTTTGCCGGTGCCGAAGGCTATGTCAGCCCGGCGTTTTACCCGTCCAAGGCCGAGCACGGCAAAGTGGTGCCTACCTGGAATTACCTCGCTGTACATGCCTATGGCAAAGCCGAGGTGTTTACCGACGCCGAGCGCCTGCTGACCGTGGTCAGCGCCCTCACCGACCGTCACGAAGGCCGCCGCGCCCACCCCTGGAAAGTCAGCGACGCGCCGGCCGACTACATCGACGGCATGCTCAAGGCCATCGTCGGCTTCGCCCTGCCGATCGAGCGCCTGCTCGGCAAGCGCAAACTCAGCCAGAACCGCAGCCCGGCCGACATCGCCGGCGTACGCGAGGGCCTGGCCGCCAGCGTGGATGTGCGCGACCAGACCCTCGCCCGCTTTATTCCCCAAGGAGTTTCAGAATGAGCCAGATCGATATTCGCCAGGTAACTGCCGCCGACCACGGCGCCTGGTTACCCCTGTGGCAAGCGTATTTGACGTTTTACAACACCGAACTGCCGGACGCTGTCAGCCAAAGCACCTGGCAACGCCTGATCGACGCCAACGAGCCGACTCACTCGGCCCTCGCCTGGCAGGACGGCAAGGCAGTGGGCATGGTCAACTTCATCTACCACCGCTCCAACTGGAGCATCGAAAACGCCTGCTACTTGCAGGACTTGCTGGTGGACCCGGCGCAACGCGGCACCGGCGTGGGGCGTAAGCTCATCGAATTCGTCTACGCCACCGCCAAGGACGATGGCTGCTGCAAGGTGCATTGGCTGACTCACGAGACCAATGCCACGGCGATTCAACTGTATGAACGCATTGCCGAACGCCCCGGTTTCATTCAATTTCGCAAAGGTCTTTAAGGAGCGCAGCATGCCTATCTCACCCGCCGATTGGAAAGGCGTCCCCGCGCCCACGGTTCAATTGCTGGAAGGGCGCTACATCCGCCTGGAAAAACTCGACCCGGCCCGCCATGGCGACGAACTGTTTCAAGCCCTTCATGGCCCCGGCGCCGACCCTAAGCTGTGGGACTATTTGCCCTACGGCCCGTTTGCCGAACGCGCCGCGTTTGATACCTGGCTCAACAACCATGCCCAGCACAACGATCCGTATTTCTTCAGCGTAATCGACCGCACCAGCGGCGACGTCCAAGGCATCCTCAGCCTGATGTCCATCGTCCCGGCCCAGGGCCGTATCGAAATCGGCCACGTCACCTTCGGCGCGCCGATGCAGCGCTCACCGAAAAGCACCGAGGCCGTGTACTTGCTGGCCAAGTACGCTTTCGAACAGGGCTACCGTCGCCTGGAATGGAAGTGCAACAACGGCAATGCTCGCTCTAAATACGCGGCCGAGCGCTTGGGGTTCAGTTTTGAAGGCGTATTCCGCCAGCACATGGTCGTGAAGGGGCAGAACCGCGATACGGCGTGGTATTCGATCCTGGATTCGGAATGGCCGAAGGTCGCGGCTGGCTTTGAAGCGTGGTTGTCCGAGGCGAATCAGAGTGGGGACGGCCAACTGAAAACACTGGCCGAGTGCCGAGCCTGACGCTCACTGACAACACAGAACCACACTTTAGATCGTCAGCGATTTCAAACGATGGGTTCAGCCGCCTTTGCCCACCTTGCAGTCCAACGCCTTCAAGGCATCACACCCATCCGCAACAACAGATGCGCTGACGGGGCAATGGCAGATGAGTTTTTAATCGCGCCGGACTAGAGAAAGCTCCCGCAAACCAAGGGTCGATTACCTGACAGTTATCACCCCGCTATCTCGCTAAATTCCCGGCCTCATTCATCAGAGGTCGGGATTACATGCCCTTTACACATCACAGACTTGCCCTTCTCATGGCCCTCGCGATCAGTGCCGCCAGCCTTCAATCCGCACAGGCGCAAGGTGATATCGCCTTCACACCCTACGTATTTGATCCCCTCCCGGCACTTAACAATGCGTGGTTTTACACCCCTCCAGTGCAAGCGCCCTCAATCGACGGTTACCTCACTCGCCAGGCCACCACGCATAACGGCCTGCAGGTCGCCAAGGTCCTGGAGCCCGCGCTGAGTCGCCTGCTGGAATCCGGTGAGTTGACCAGAAGACAGATCAACGCACTGGAACGGTTCGGTGACGATCTTGCTGCCCAACCCGGAGGAATCGGTGCAGTTCTCGAACAATTGGCGGGCAGCCAAAATGCCAATCTGGCTGGCGCAACCCAGGCCATCACCGGAAAAATCAGCAACCAATTGCTCTCAACCCTGCGCACGCTGCCCACCAATGGCGATGGCCACTTTTGGGTGCAAGGCCTGGGCGACGACGGCAAGCTCGACAAACAGAACGGCAGCGACGGGCTCAAACATGACACCAAAGGCCTGATGCTGGGCGCCGATTGGGCGGTGGCTGACGCCTGGAGAGTCGGTGTGATGGGCGCAAAATCCTCCAGTGAGCTTCAAGCTCAACGCTTTCGGGCCGAACTCGACAGCTTGCACCTGGGCGGTTACGCCGTGCGCGAGGACGGCCCTTTGGCCCTGCGCCTGGGGGCGATCTACAGTGCCCATACCGGGGAGAACAAACGCAGCGTCAACCTGCTTGATTACAAAGAGCAGCTCAAAGGCCGTTACAACGCCCAAAGCCAAAGCGTATTTTCCGAACTGGGCTATCAACTGGGCAGTGCAGACTTACGCGTGGAGCCCTTCGCAGGCCTCGGCTATCAGCGCTATCACCGCGGCAGTTTCAAGGAAAGCGGTGGCCTGACCGCGCTGAACGCAGGCTCACAAACCCAACAGAACCTGAGCAGTACCTTTGGCCTTCGTCTGGCCACGGTGTATCGGTTCGACAACCGGATGAGCCTCACACCCCACGTGAGTACGAGCTGGAAACACCTCTACGGCGAAGTCGATAGCCAGGTGCGCCAATCGTATCGCTACACGCCCGGACTCATTGATGGTTTCACCCTCAACGGCACCTCGCTGGACCGTAATAGCCTGGATATGCAGGCGGGCCTGGACCTCGCCTTATCCAGCCAACACACCGTCGGCCTGACCTATAACGCACAAACCGGCAGCCAAAGCCAAAGCCAGGGCCTGATGGGGCAATGGAAGATGAATTTTTAACGGCGCCCAGCGATAAATTCGAGGCAAAAAAAAGGGGAGCACCTGCCCCCCCGAGGATTAAGCGATAGTGTCGAAGGCTGAATCAGCCTTCGATTTCAATCAGGATTTCGCCAGGATTGACCCGGTCGCCCTTGGCCACATGAACGGCGGTCACCTTGCCGGCGATCGCGGCCTGCACTTCGGTTTCCATCTTCATGGCTTCAGTAATCAGCACGGCCTGGCCGGCCTTGACCACGTCGCCTTCCTTGACCAGCACGTCGACGATATTGCCCGGCATCGCGGTGCTGACATGGCCCGGCTCAGTGGCGTGCTTGCGCTTGCTGCCGCCGCTGCTGACAAACTCGTTGAGCGGTTCGAACACCACTTCTTCCGGCATGCCGTCGATGGACAGGTAGAAGTGACGCTTGCCTTCGGCCTTCACGCCAACACCCGTAATGTCGACACGGTAGCTTTCGCCGTGCACGTCGATAACGAATTCGGTCGGTACGCCTTCGCCACCGGCACGGGCCACACCGCCGGCCTCAGGGATCGGCAACAGCACTTCCGGCGCCAGGGTGCCGGCGTCGCGTTCTTCGAGGAACTTGCGACCGATGTCGGGGAACATGGCGTAGGTCAGCACGTCTTCTTCGGACTTGGCCAACGCACCGATTTCGCCACGCAGCTTGGTCATTTCCGGCTTGAGCAAATCAGCCGGGCGATGGTCGATCACTTCTTCGCTGCCGATGGCCTGGCGACGCAGTTTTTCGTTCACGGTGCCCGGCGCTTTGCCGTAGCCGCCTTGCAGGTAGAGCTTCACTTCGTTGGTGATGGTCTTGTAGCGCTCGCCGGCCAGTACGTTGAAGAACGCCTGGGTACCGACGATCTGCGAAGTCGGCGTCACCAATGGCGGGAAGCCGAGGTCTTCACGCACCCGTGGGATTTCGGCCAGCACTTCGCTCATGCGGTTGAGTGCGCCCTGCTCTTTCAACTGGTTGGCCAGGTTGGAAATCATCCCGCCCGGCACCTGGTTGACTTGCACACGGGTGTCGACAGCGGTGAACTCGCTTTCAAACTGGTGGTACTTCTTACGCACCGCGTAGAAGTACAGGCCGATTTCCTGCAGCAGTTCCAGGTCGAGACCGGTGTCGAACTCGCTGCCTTTGAGGGCGGCGACCATCGACTCGGTGCCAGGGTGGCTGGTGCCCCAGGCGAAGCTGGAAATGGCGGTGTCGATGTGGTCGGCGCCGTTTTCGATGGCCTTGAGTTGGCACATCGCAGCCAGACCCGCCGTGTCATGCGAGTGAATAAAGATCGGCAGGCTTTGCTCGGCCTTCAACGCTTTGACCAGTTCGCCAGTGGCGTACGGGGTCAACAGCCCGGCCATGTCCTTGATCGCCACCGAGTCGCAACCCATGGCTTCCATTTGCTTGGCCTGGGCCACAAACGCGCCGATGGTGTGCACCGGGCTGGTGGTGTAGGCGATGGTGCCCTGTGCATGTTTGCCGGCGGCTTTGACCGCTTCGATGGCCACGCGCAGGTTACGCACGTCGTTCATCGCGTCGAAGATGCGGAACACGTCGATGCCATTCACGGCGGCCTTGGCGACGAAGGCTCTGACCACGTCGTCGCTGTAGTGGCGGTAGCCCAGCAGGTTCTGGCCGCGCAGCAGCATTTGCAGACGCGTGTTAGGCAATGCGGCGCGCAGTTTGCGCAGGCGCTCCCACGGGTCTTCTTTCAAAAAGCGTACGCAGGCGTCGAAGGTCGCGCCGCCCCAGACTTCCAGCGACCAGTAGCCGACTTTGTCGAGCTTGTCGCAGATCGGCAGCATGTCGTCGGTGCGCATGCGGGTGGCCAGCAACGATTGGTGGGCGTCGCGCAGGATGGTGTCGGTTACGAAGATCTTTTTAGTCATTGGTATCTCCTCATAGCGGCAAGTCTCAAGCTACAAGCTGCAAGAAAAAGCCAATCTGCTTTTACTTGCCGCTTGTAGCTAAAGGCTCGCAGCTGTTTCATTCATAGGCCTGCGTGGGCGGCGATGGCGGCGGCGATGGCCAGGGCCAGCTCTTCGGGTTTGCGCTTGATCGAGTAGTTGGTCAGCTCAGGATGGCTTTCCACAAAGCTGGTGTTGAACTGGCCGCTGCGGAATTCCGGGTTGCGCAGGATTTCCTGGTAGTAGGCGGCCGTGGTCTTCACGCCTTGCAGGCGCATGTCGTCCAGGGCACGCAGGCCGCGGTCCATGGCTTCTTCCCAGGTCAACGCCCATACCACCAGTTTCAGGCACATGGAGTCGTAGAACGGCGGAATGGTGTAGCCGGTATAAATCGCCGTGTCGGTGCGCACGCCGGGGCCGCCGGGCGCGTAGTAACGGGTGATCTTGCCGAAGCTTGGGAGGAAGTTGTTCTTCGGGTCTTCGGCGTTGATGCGGAACTGCAACGCGAAGCCACGGTGCTGAATGTCTTCCTGCTTCACCGACAACGGCAGGCCCGACGCGATGCGGATCTGCTCACGCACGATGTCGATGCCGGTGATTTCTTCGGTGATGGTGTGTTCCACCTGCACCCGGGTGTTCATCTCCATGAAGTACACCTCGCCCTCGGCGAGCAGGAACTCCACGGTGCCGGCGTTCTCGTAGCCCACGGCCTTCGCGGCGCGCACCGACAGGTCGCCGATGTAGGCGCGCTGTTCAGGGGTCAGCTGCGGGCTGGGGGCGATTTCGATGAGCTTCTGGTTACGGCGCTGGATCGAGCAATCACGCTCGAACAGGTGCACCACGTTGCCAAAGCTGTCACCGAGGATCTGCGCCTCAATATGCTTGGGATTGACGATGCATTTTTCCAGGAACACTTCCGCCGAGCCGAACGCCTTGGTGGCTTCGGATATAACGCGGGGGAACGCTTGTTCAAGTTCTTCGCGGCTGTTGCAACGACGGATACCGCGACCGCCACCACCGGAGGTGGCCTTGAGCATTACCGGGTAACCAATGCGGTCGCCTTCGGTCAGGGCTTCGGCGATGTCCGCAACGTTGCCTTCGGTGCCCGGCGTGACCGGCACACCGGCCTTGATCATGCTGCGGCGCGCTTCGGTCTTGTCGCCCATGCGGCGAATGACTTCTGCCGACGGGCCAATGAATTTGATGCCGCGTTCGGCGCAGATGTCCGCCAGCTCGGCGTTTTCCGACAGGAAACCATAGCCGGGGTGCAACGCATCACAACCGGTTTCCACCGCCAGGTTCACCAGCTTGCGCGGGTTGAGGTAACCGGCCAGGGGCTCGGCACCAATGCTGTGGGCTTCGTCGGCACGTTTGACGTGCAACGCATGGCGGTCGGCGTCGGAATAGACCGCGACCGAGCGAATGCCCATCTCGGCGCAAGCACGCACGATTCGTACGGCAATTTCACCACGGTTGGCGATCAGGATCTTTTTTATCACTTGGAAATTCCCTTGAGCCGATTGCTGCGTTCTTCAACCCTTTGGATCCGGGTCGGCGCGTGACCAAATGTTTCATGACAGTCGCGAGACACACACTATGCGCACCGGAGGATTAACAAAAATCAATAATTATTGGGTCGTGCATAAGTAAAGACTTATAGTTGGCCGAACGGCCCCAGGCGAGAGCACTTAGATAATGCGTAAGTCATTGATGCGTATTACATTACGCCAATTGCAGATTTTTAATGAAGTCTGTGATTTGCGTTCCTACAGCCGCGCAGCCGAAGAAATGTCCCTCACACAACCGGCCGTTAGCCTACAAATTCGCCAGCTGGAAGAACTGATCGGCCAGCCGCTGTTCGATTATGTCGGCAAAAAGCTCTACATGACCGAGGCTGCCGAAGCCTTGCAACGGGCCAGCCGCGATATTTTCGGGCGCCTGGAAAACCTCGATATGCAGCTGTCGGACATGCAGGGCTCGCTGCAGGGGCAGTTGAAACTGGCCGTGGAATCCAGCGCCAAGTACTTTGTGCCGCACCTGTTTGCCGCCTTCAAGCGCCAGCATCCGGAGGTGCAGTTGCACCTGACGGTGGTCAACCGGGCCCAGGTGATTCGCCGGCTTTCAGATAACCGGGATGACCTGGTGATCATGTCCATGGTGCCCCAGGACATGGGCCTGGAATTCCTGCCGTTTCTCAACAATCCGATTGTTGCCGTGGCGCCGCCTGATCATCCGTTGAGCCTGCAAGGACCGCTTCGCCTTCAGGACCTGGAGCCTTACACGCTGCTGATACGTGAACCGGGTTCCGGCACGCGACTGGCCTGCGAGGAGTACTTCAAGGAAAAACGCGTGCACTTCACCCAAACGGTGGAGGTGGCTTCGGCCGAGGCGCAGCGTGAGTGTGTGAGCGCAGGGTTGGGCGTGGCGCTGCTGACGCGCCACGCGGTCAACCTGGAACTGGCCACCGGCGGGCTCAATGAGCTGCCGGTGGAGGATCTGCCGCTGTACCGCAGTTGGTGCCTGGTGCAAGCCAAAGCCAAGCGCCTGTCACCGGTGGCCCATGCGTTCCTGGGCTTTATCCGCAGCGAACGGGTGCAGATCAGCGCGTTGGCTGAACGCTTCGCTGGGCAGCCGCGGGTGCCTGCCAGTGGAGTTCCGGGTAGTCACTGATGCTCTGGAGCAATTGACGCTCCTCGCAACGGTCTTCGATTGCGCGACGGAACGCCATGCGGCGCTGGTCTTCCTGCTGACGACGGGTTTTGACGGTGCTGCTGTCTTCGTATTGCCGGGCCATTTTGAGTCTCCCAATGCGAGTACGGGGAGGTCAGGATGGGCGCGCGGGATGACGGTTTGGCGGCGCGGGGGTTACAGGACGATGAATCTTCGGAAACTGGCGCAAAGCCAATGTGGGCTGGCTTGCGATAGCGGTGCATCAGCCACCCAATATGGCAACTGGCAGACCGTAATCGCAGGCAAGCCAGCTCCCACATGTTTGACCGCGTTCAGCCGCTGATCAGTCGTCGAGGGCTTTGACGGATTTAGGCGAGAGACGAAGGCTGCGCAAGCTGCGCTTCACGCTCTTGAGGTGGTTGACCAGGCTCGGCCCGCGCGCCATGGCCACGCCCATCGCCAGCACGTCGATCACCACCAAGTGGGCGATGCGCGAGGTCAACGGCGTGTAAATTTCGGTGTCTTCGTGCACATCGATCGCCAGGTTGACCGTGGACAGCTCCGCCAACGGCGTCTGGCTCGGGCACAGGGTGATCAGCGTCGCGCCGCTTTCACGCACCAAGTTGGCGGTAATCAGCAAGTCTTTGGAGCGACCGGACTGGGAAATGCAGATGGCCACGTCAGTCGGTTTCAGCGTGACCGCCGACATCGCCTGCATGTGCGGGTCGCTATAGGCCGCTGCGGTGAGCAGCAGGCGGAAGAATTTGTGCTGGGCATCCGCAGCAACGGCACCCGACGCACCGAAGCCATAAAACTCCACGCGCTGCGCCTGGGACATCGCCGTCACGGCCTTCTGCAGCTCCACAGGGTCGAGCTTCTCGCGCACTTCCATGAGGGTGTGCAAGGTGGTGTCGAAGATTTTCAGGCTGTAGTCGGCGACGGAATCGTCTTCGTGAATCGCAAACTGCCCGAAGCTCGCACCGGCAGCCAGGCTCTGGGCCAGTTTGAGTTTCAAGTCCTGGAACCCGGAGCAACCGATGGCGCGGCAGAAGCGCACGATGGTCGGCTCACTGATGCCCACGCTGTGGGCCAGGTCGGCCATGGAACTGTGCATCACAGCCGCAGGATCAAGCAGCACGTGATCGGCAACCTTGAGTTCCGATTTGCGTAACAGGTGGCGCGACTGGGCGATATGTTGCAACAGGTTCAAAGGACAGGACTCTTGTTATTGGCGGGTGCCAGGGATGTAGCAAGCTTGTAGTTATACTACAAGAATTGCCGTTTTGCCCGTCCGATGCATCACTAAATCGCCCTGCTGCCCTCTGATTCAAAGGGCAGAGGCTTTGTAGCCACACGGGTAGCCTTGGCGTCATTAAGAAAAATCTGCATTTTTCCGTAACAAATCTGCCAACCCCTCGGCCTGCATCGGCCGGCTGATCAGGTAGCCCTGCACCTCATCGCATCGCTCCCCTCGCAGGAAATCCAGCTGCTGCTGATCTTCCACTCCTTCGGCCACCACCTTGAGTGCCAGGCCATGGGCCATCGCGATGATCGCCCGGGTGATGGCCGCGTCTTCACGGCCTTGGCCAAGCCCGCGAATAAACGTCTGGTCGATCTTCACGTAGTCCACGGGGATACGCTTGAGGTAACTGAGGGACGAATAGCCCGTGCCGAAGTCATCAATGGCCAGCTTCACGCCCAAATCGCGCAGTTGCTGGAAGGTGGCGATAATGTGTTCAACATTGTCGAGCAGCTGGCTTTCGGTCAGCTCCAGCTCCAGGTAGTGCGGGGCCAGGCCGGTTTCTTCAAGTACCTGGCGCACCAGGCTGACCAACTTGCCCTGGCGCAACTGATGCACTGACAGGTTCACCGACACCCGGATCGGTGCAAGCCCCTGGCGCTGCCACTCGCACGCCTGCCAACACGCCTGGCGCAGCACGAACTCGCCCAGCGGTACGATCAAGCCGGTCTCTTCGGCCAGGCCGATAAAGTCCCCCGGCGGCACCATGCCCCATTGCGGATGCTCCCAGCGAACCAGTGCTTCGGCAGCGTTCAATTTGCCCGTGGCCAGGCACAGTTTCGGCTGGTAGAACACCGTGAGCTGGCGCTCGTCGATGGCCTTGCGCAAGTGGTTCTCCAGCTGCAAACGCTCCAGGGTGCTGGCTTGCAGGCTATCGGTGTAGAACTGGAAATTATTGCCGCCCAAGTGCTTGGCGTGCTGCATGGCCATGTTCGATTGGCTGACCAGCGCGGAAATCTCCCGCGCATTATCCGGCAGCAGGCTTACGCCCATTGAGGCGCTGACCACCAGCTCATGCCCTTCTACCGTCACCGGCACGCGCAGTTTGGCCAGGAGCCGCGTGGCCACACGCGCCAGGCTCGACAAGTTGCCGTAGCCGTCGAACAGTACGGCGAATTCATCACCGGACAGCCGCGCAATGGTGTCGGCTTCGGGCAAGGCATTGATCAATCGCCGCGCCATTTTCTGCAACAGCTGATCCGCGACTTCATGGCCGAGGCTGTCATTAAGCAGCTTGAAGCGGTCCAGGTTGATATGCAGCAGTGCCAGGCTGCGCCCGCCCTGACGCACGCGTTGGTGAGCTTCGCGCAGCCGTTCGCGAAACAGCGAGCGGTTGGCCAGGCCCGTCAACTCGTCATAGTGAGTGAGGTAGCGCATGCGCTCTTCGGATTCACGCCGCGCGGAAAGATCGGCGAAGAAGCCGACAATATGACTGACTTTTCCGCGAGCATCGCGCACTACATTCAGTTGCAGCCATTGCGGGTACAGCTCGCCGTTTTTGCGCGTTTCCACCAGCTCGCCCTGCCAGGTGCCATGGCTGAGCAGTGCCTGGCGGATCACCGGAAAATGCCGGCGGGCGTCACGACTGCTGGGCAGTTCCACGACATTGCGGCCAATCATGTCGTCCATTTCAAAACCGGTGACACGGCTGAAGGCCTGGTTGACCGCAATCAGCACGTACTCCGGGTTGAGGATCACAATGCCTTCGCTGGCGGCTTCGAAGACGGTCGACGCGAGGCGCTGCTGCTCTTCCAGGACCTTGCCGGCGCTGATGTCGCGGCGGGTGCCGAGCATGCGCGTGACGCGTCCGCTGGGCGTGCGCTCCACGGCGCGACCACGGTCTTCGATCCATACCCAATGGCCAGCGCCATGGCGCACACGGTATTCGACCTGATAATCCTCGCTGCGGCCCTTGAGGTGCTCCACCAGGGCGCGCTTGAGCAGCGGCAGGTCGTCGGGGTGCAGGCGTGGCTTGAGATGGCTGAGCATTGCAGTAACGTACTCAGGCTCCAGGCCGAACAGTTCCTTGAGTTGGGTATGGTGCACTTCATCGGTTTGCAGGTTCCAGTCCCACAAGCCCAGTTCGCTGGCTTGCAGGGCCATGGCCAGGCGCGCTTCGCTTTTATTCAGGGCGAGGCTGGCGGCGTCCAGTTCCTGGCTGCGTTGC
Organism: Pseudomonas sp. O39; assembly: GCF_045447295.1. Classification (NCBI taxonomy): domain Bacteria; kingdom Pseudomonadati; phylum Pseudomonadota; class Gammaproteobacteria; order Pseudomonadales; family Pseudomonadaceae; genus Pseudomonas; species Pseudomonas sp. O39. The sequence goes on along the minus strand of NZ_JBJGXV010000021.1, from coordinate 76,260 downwards.
GCCACACGGTCTTGCAGACCGGTTTGCGCCTCGCGCAACTCCTGTTCGACCTGCCGACGCTGGCCAACTTCACGCACCAGTTCCTGATTCAATTGCTCGCTGCGCTGCTGCGCCTGCTGGAGATGCTCGATCAACGCCTGGTTCTGGAAGCGCCGCAACAACCCGCGCTGGATCAGGCGGTTGACCTGCCACGCCACCAGGCTCAAAGAGGCCAGCAGAATCAGGCCGAGTACCCCCCAACCTTGCTGCTGCGGGGCCCCATTCCAGAACAGATAGACAATCGCCGGCACCAGGCACGGCACGGCAAATGACAGGAAGGCGGGCAGGCTCACGGCATAGGCCACACTGGCCGACAGCGTCGCTGCGCCGATCAGGCCGAACACCCAGGCTTGCTGCATAAAACTGTCGACAGGCACCAGGGCGATGGCGGCAGTCGCCAGTGTCAGGCCGCTGACCGCCGAGCCCAGCATGAACATGCCCCGCCAGATCGGCCGGGCCTGGCGACTGGGCATCGCCGAATCAAAAGCCGCCACCTGGATCACACGCAGGGCCACCAGAGCGAGCAGCCAGACCAGCCAGATGCTGTCCAACACATATTGCTTGGGGTTCCACAGCAACCAGGCACACACCAGGCCGTTGACCAACATCAATAACGTCGGCAGCAAAGACCCCTGATACAAGAGGCGCGTGCGTTCGACCGCCATCTCGGTTGCGTAATGTTTACGGATGACCTGCGCGGGCGCCGCCGAGGGGCCGAACAGATCGGGACTGAGGGTCATAGGCAGTATTCTTATAATGGTGAGCCCGAAACGTCGACGGAGCATACACAAGCAAGCGCTTGGGCCAAACTGCTCCACGTCATAAAAACCGCACTGGAATCGGCCGCAAACCTTCGAGCCAGACTGCTTGAGCGAGAGCCCGTGCGGGCTGTGGCCCATGACCAACCAGTCATCAGCCCCGGCAGAATGTTTGCCCGGCCACTGTCACGCTGGATGTTTTCCATCGACCACCCGGCATTGGGATTTGCCCCACTCCCGTTAGGCCCATAGAATGCGCCGATGCGCGATGATCTCTCTCTTTTGCTGAACTCCCTCAACGATGCCCAACGCCAGGCCGTAGCAGCCCCCGTTGGCCGTCAGTTGGTCCTGGCCGGTGCTGGCTCCGGTAAAACCCGAGTGCTGGTGCACCGTATCGCCTGGTTGATCCAGGTCGAAAACGCGTCCCCGCATTCGATCCTGTCGGTAACCTTCACCAACAAGGCCGCTGCAGAGATGCGTCACCGCATCGAGCAGTTGATGGGCATCAGCCCCGCCGGCATGTGGGTGGGCACGTTCCACGGCCTGGCACACCGCCTGTTGCGAGCGCACTGGCAGGAAGCGGGCTTGAGCCAGACGTTCCAGATCCTCGACAGCGACGACCAGCAACGCTTGGTCAAGCGCGTGATCCGCGAACTGGGCCTCGACGAACAACGCTGGCCTGCGCGTCAGGCGCAGTGGTTTATCAACGGCCAGAAAGACGAAGGCTTGCGCCCGCAACATATCCAGGCCAGCGGCGATTTGTTCCTCGCCACCATGCGCAGCATCTATGAAGCGTACGAGGCGGCCTGCGTACGCGCCGGCGTGATCGACTTCTCCGAGCTGCTGCTGCGCGCCCTCGACCTGTGGCGCGACAACCCCGGCTTGCTGGCGCATTACCAGAAGCGCTTCCGGCACATTCTGGTGGACGAGTTCCAGGACACCAACGCCGTGCAGTACGCCTGGTTGCGCTTGCTGGCCAAGGGCGGTGACAGCCTGATGGTGGTGGGCGACGACGACCAGTCGATCTACGGCTGGCGCGGCGCGAAAATCGAGAACATCTACCAGTATTCCGACGACTTCCCGGACGCAATCACCATCCGCCTGGAGCAGAACTACCGCTCCACCGCCGGCATCCTCAAGGCTGCCAACGCGCTGATCGCCAATAACACCGGGCGCATGGGCAAAGAGCTGTGGACCGACGGCGGCGAAGGCGAAGCGATCAACCTGTACGCCGCGTTCAACGAACACGATGAAGCGCGCTATGTGGTGGAAACCATCGAAAGCGCGCTGAAAACCGGTTTGGCGCGCAGCGATATCGCCATCCTGTATCGCTCCAACGCCCAATCGCGGGTGTTGGAGGAAGCCTTGCTGCGCGAACGCATCCCGTACCGCATCTATGGCGGCCAGCGCTTCTTCGAGCGGGCGGAAATCAAGAACGCCATGGCCTACCTGCGTTTGCTGGAAGGTCGTGGCAACGATGCGGCACTGGAGCGGGTGATCAATATCCCGGCGCGTGGCATCGGCGAAAAAACCGTCGAAGCTATTCGCGACCACGCACGCCACGCCGATGTGTCGATGTGGGAAGCCATGCGCTTGCTGATCGCCAATAAAGGCCTGACCGGCCGCGCCGCCGGTGCTTTGGGTGTGTTTGTCGAACTGATCGAGAACCTGGCGGCCAAGTGCGCAGAAATGCCGCTGCACTTGATGACCCAGACCGTGATCGAGCAGTCCGGGCTGATCGCCTATCACGAAGCGGAAAAAGGCGAGAAAGGCCAGGCCCGGGTAGAAAACCTTGAGGAACTGGTCAGCGCCGCCCGCGCGTTCGAAAACACTGAAGAAGATGAAGAGCTGACCCCGCTCGCCGCGTTTCTGGGTCATGCCTCGCTGGAAGCCGGCGATACCCAGGCCGATGAGCATGAAGACAGCATCCAGCTGATGACCTTGCACAGCGCCAAGGGCCTGGAATTTCCGTATGTGTTCCTGGTGGGCATGGAAGAAGGCCTGTTCCCGCACAAGATGAGCCTGGAAGAGCCCGGCCGCCTTGAGGAAGAACGCCGCCTGGCCTACGTGGGCATCACGCGTGCCATGCAGAACCTGGTGATGACCTATGCCGAGACCCGACGCCTGTACGGCAGCGAAACCTACAACAAGGTGTCGCGCTTCGTACGTGAAGTGCCGAAGGGGCTGATTCAGGAAGTGCGCCTGTCCAACAGCGTCAGCCGCCCGTTCGGCGGCGGCCAGCAGCAGAACTCCAGCAACCTGTTTGCTGGTTCCGAGATTCCGGAAACACCGTTCAGCCTTGGCCAGCAGGTCAAGCATGCGATCTTTGGCGAAGGCGTGATTCTCAACTTCGAAGGCGCTGGCGCCCAGGCACGGGTGCAGGTGAATTTCGCCGAAGGCAGCAAGTGGCTGATGATGGGCTACGCGAAGCTCGAAGCAATCTGATACATCTTCTCTACATGAAGGTTGTTGGCCCGCCCTTGTTTTTAACAAGCGCGGGCCAATATCAGTAATAAGTCCTACAGGCCATTCTGATTCGGGCCTACGCAAAAGCCCGAAACATTATGTCGCTAGCCACTGCCACAACACCTGTGCAACATGGCGCGCGTGCAATCCACAAATGGGAATTCCCTTTATGAAACGTTTTCTTAGCATCGCCATGGCGTTGTGCATCGGCTTGACGATGAGCCTCGACGCCAACGCCAAGCGCTTCGGTGGCGGCAAAAGCATGGGCTCGGCGCCGACTCACCAGACCAGCCAAATGGCTCCATCCGCCGGTGCCGGCGGTGCAGCGGCTACCGCTGGCGCAGCCGGTGCGGCTGGCGCGGCTGCCAAGGCCGGCGGTGCTTCGCGCTGGTTGGGCCCTCTGGCCGGTATCGCAGCCGGTGGCCTGCTCGCGTCCATGTTCATGGGCGGCGGCTTCCAGGGCATGCAGATCTTCGACATCCTGATCATGGCCGTCATCGCCTTCCTGATCTTCCGCTTTATCGCCGCCCGTCGCCGCAAGCAGCAGGAGCACATGGCTCCAGCCGGCGCGCCGATGCAGCGTGAAGTGTTCGAACAAAAACCAGCCGTGGGCTCGATCTTCGGTGGTTCGGCTGCTCCTGCTCCCGCCCGTCCGGTAATCAATGCACCGGCCTGGTTCAACGAAGAGCGTTTCGTCGAAGCGGCCCGCAGCCACTTCCAGTCCCTGCAGCAGCACTGGGACGCCAACGAGATGGACAAGATCTCCGAGTTCGTGACCCCGCAACTGCTGGAGTTCCTCAAGCGCGAACGCGCCGACCTGGGCGACGGCTTCCAGTCGACCTACATCGACGACCTGCGCGTCCAGTTGGAAGGTGTGGATGATCGCGCCGACAAGACCATCGCCACCCTGACCTTCAGCGGCGTGTCGAAGACCTCGCGTTTCGACCAGGGCGAAGTGTTCAGCGAAAGCTGGAACATGGAACGCGCCCAAGGCGACAACCAGCCTTGGCTGGTCGCCGGTATCCGTCAGAACGGCTGATAGCTGCGCGTTTGAGCACTTGGTCATAAAAACCCCGGACATGTTCCGGGGTTTTCTATTTCACGGTTGCACTTATAGCGAGCTACTGTATAAAACGCCCCTATAAACCGCGCCATCTAGCAAGAGGATCCCGGCCGTGGAAGAAATCATCGAACAATTGCGTGAAGCCAACGAACCGGTCCCGGTTCCTCTGGAGCTGCCTGACGAAGACCAACTGGTGGAAATCGAAGAACAACTGTTCATCGACATCCCCTTTGTCTTCCGCGAATTCCTGCTGACCGTCAGCGACGTGGTGTATGGCAGCCTGGAGCCGGTGACCGTCACCGACCCGCAATCCCACACCTACCTGCCGGACGTTGCCGCCAACGCCTGGGATGCCGGTGTTGACCGCAGCATGATCCCGATCTGCCAGGACGGCGACGACTACTACTGCGTCGAAGAAGACGGCACCGTGGTGCTGTGGTCCGGCGAAGAAGAACTCGTCACCGAAGAAACCTGGGAATCGGTATGGCACTGGGCGCGGGACGTCTGGCTGGAAAGCTGAGTCGCACCACCGGGGCTCTAGTGCTCCGGCGTATCCTTGTGGTTATCCAGCGTCTCCAGCAAGGCGACCTGCATCCGCGTATGTACGCGGATGAACCACCGCCAGAGCACAGCCGCGACTGCTGCCGTGACTATGGCAATCAGCACCAGCAACTTGTTGGTCGGCAGAATACTGGCCGACAAGGCTGCCAGTAGCAGGAAGATCACCAGCAGCGAGAGGATGGGGATCAGTTCGGCGATCACCCGCCGCACACGCTGGGTATGCCGCCCGGCCATTTCCGGCTTCACGCTCATCTCCGCCAGCAACATCGACAGAGCCTTGAGTTTGCGATACGCCGCAATCAGGAACGGCAGCGACAACAGCAACGCCGCGCCCCAGATCAATGCCTTCTGCCAACTCGGATCACTGATCCAGCCTTCCAGATACCCACCGATGCGCGCCGCGAAAAAGCTGCCGGTGAAGAATATCGCCACCACCAGCGCCAGGTTGACCCCCACTTGCAGGATGATTTTGCGGATCATCGACGCCAGCATTGCCCCTTCACCCTGAGGCTGGATGCTGCGTAGCCATTCGCCATACATCCCAAATACCCGGCTCATGCGCTTAGGTATCACCGAGGCAATCTTTAACGACAACGGGTCGGCACCGCGGATCAGGTAAGGCGTCAGCAAGGTGGTAATTGCCGAAACCGCCACCGCCACCGGATAGAGGAAGTCACTGGTAACCTGCAAGGTCATGCCCAGCGCGGCGATGATGAATGAAAACTCGCCAATCTGTGACAGCCCCATGCCAACCCGCAGTGAGGTGCGGCCGTCGTTGCCGGCAATAAAAGCCCCCAGGCCGCAGGACAACATCTTGCCCAGCACCACCGCAACGGTAATCACCGCGATCGGCCACGCGTACTGCAGCAGGATTTGCGGGTCGATCATCAAACCGATGGCGACAAAGAAGATCGCGCTGAACATGTCTCGCACTGGCTCGATCAAGCGCTCGATCTTAATCAACTGGCGGGACTCGGCCATGATCGCGCCGATCAGGAACGCGCCCAGCACCATGCTGTATTCCAGCTTGACCACCAGCAGGCAGAAGCCGAAACACAGACCCAATACGGTGATCAGCAGCATCTCGTTGCTTTCGAACTTGGCCACGTAGGCCAGCAGGCGTGGCACCAGCAAAATGCCGATGACCAGCGCGACGATCATGAACAGCGAGAGCTTGCCGACCGTGGAGAACACCTCGCCGGAGCTGACCGTACCACTGACGGCGATACTCGACAGCAAGGCGATAATGCCGATGCCGAGGATGTCCTCAACGATCAACACGCCAAAAATCAGCTGGGCGAAACGCTGGTTTTTCATCTTCAGGTCATTCAGTGCCTTGACGATGATGGTGGTCGAGGAGATCGCCAGGATCGCGCCGAGGAACAGCGAGTCCATGGTGTTCCAGGCGAACCATCGGCCGATCTCGTAGCCGATCCAGATCATCAGGATGATTTCGAGGAACGCCGCTATAAACGCGGTGGCGCCGACCTTGAACAACTTGCGCAGGCTGAACTCAAGGCCCAGACAGAACATCAGGAAGATCACCCCCAGCTCGGCGAGGGTCTTGATGGTGTCTTCGTCATGGATCAGGCCGAATGGCGGGGTGTGAGGGCCGATGATGAACCCGGCGACGATATACCCCAGCACCACCGGCTGCTTGAGGCGATGAAACAGGACAGTGACAACCCCTGCCACCAGCATGATCACGGCCAAGTCCTGGATAAAGCTGATGGCGTGCATGGCGAGGGGCTCCTTGAGGGTACTGGCGCTTTTCCCACTTCCACTCACGCCTTTGAAAAGTCGCAAAGAGCGGAAGGAAAAGTCTGCCTTGATCGTAAGAAATTCCCTGAGATGGGCGTTTGAAGGTTAACACCGCGACTTCCGGCAGAAAGCCGGTGCAATATATGGAAACAGATCGGTGCACGCGTGACGGCAAGCCGCCCACCGGCGTCCCGTTAGGGAGAGCGCTGCAAAGAGTTCAGCACCCGTAGAGGTGCCGCCCCCCAACCAATGCCTACAACCCGTGAGTGTGCTATGGAACCCGGAAACGCCCAGCTGTCGATGACGGTATTGATGACCCCTGACATGGCCAACTTCTCAGGCAATGTCCACGGCGGCACCCTGCTCAAGTACCTCGACGAAGTGGCCTACGCCTGCGCGAGCCGTTACGCGGGCCGCTATGTCGTCACGTTGTCGGTCGACCAGGTGATCTTTCGCGAGCCGATCCATGTCGGCGAGTTGGTGACCTTCCTTGCCTCGGTCAACTACACCGGCAACACCTCAATGGAAGTGGGCATTAAGGTGGTGACCGAGAACATCCGTGAGCGCTCGGTGCGCCATACCAACAGCTGCTTTTTCACCATGGTGGCCGTGGACGACCAGCGCAAACCCGCCGCCGTACCGCCGCTGCAGCCGCAGAACAGCGAAGACAAGCGCCGGTTTGTGCAGGCCCAGCAGCGTCGGCAGATTCGCCAGGAGCTGGAAAAGCGCTATCAGGAAATCAAAGCCGACGCGCCGTAAGCCTCAGGCTGTAAATCCAATCAAAATGTGGGAGCGGGCTTGCTCGCGAATACGGTGGGTCAGTCATTGGTAAGTCGACTGACACTCCGCTTTCGCGAGCAAGCCCGCTCCCACATTGGGTTCCGGGTACTTACAGACTGATCGGCGTGGCCTCGAAGCGTACCCGGGGGTGGGCGATACGGTCCTGGGCGCGTACCAGTTCCAACTCGTAACTGGCGCAGGCCTGGGTTTCCAGCAGCACTTCATGCACCGCAGCCGCCGTAAACTCGAAGGCCGCCAGCAAGCTGTCACCCAACAGCACCCGCGCCAGGAACAGCCCTGACGTCAGGTCGCCCACGCCCACCGGCTGGCGCGGGAACGCCAGCAACGGCCGACGCAAGTGCCAGCTGCCGTCGGCAGTCACCAGCAGCATCTCGAAACCCTCCGGCAATTTGCCCGGGTAATCCAGGTGCTTGACCAGGACCGCCTTCGGCCCGCGTGCCAGCAATGCCTTGGCCATGCCCAGGCAGTCGAACAGCGATTGCGGCTTGCGCCCGGCAAAGCTGTCGAGCTCCAGCTGGTTGGGGCACAGGAAATCCGCCAGGGCGGCCGCCTCGTCCAGCAGGAAATCGCTGACTTCCTGGGGCACGATACAACCCTTTTCCGGGTGACCCATCACAGGGTCGCACAGGTACAGGGCCTTGGGGTTGATGGCTTTGATCCGCGCCACACCCGTCAGAATCGCACGGCCCTGGTCCGCACTGCCGAGGTAGCCGGACAGCACCGCATCGCAGTTGCCGAGCTCGCCAATCGCGGCAATGCCTTCCACCAGTGCCGGAATTTGCTGCGGCGCCAACACTTCGCCCGCCCACTGGCCATACTGAGTGTGATTGGAGAATTGCACGGTGTTGAGCGGCCAGACGTTCACCCCGACCCGCTGCATGGGGAACACGGCGGCGCTGTTTCCGGCGTGGCCAAAGACCACATGAGACTGGATCGCAAGCAGATGAGGTGTGCGTTTCATGCGGGGGATTTCCGTAAAGCCGTTGAAATTCTAGCCGCGCAGTATGCGACTAAACACAGCCTATACGACAGACCAGAGACACAGTTAAGCTGCTCTCACTTTGTTGGAGTTCATCGCATGCTGACCCTGGGAAACATCTTTGTGTTGATGCTGCTGGCGACTGGCGCCGCTTGGGTGTGGCACAACCACGGCCTGCGCGAGCGGGCGCTGGAGCGGGTCAAGCAACATTGCGCCAAGCTCGATATCGAACTGCTCGACGGCGCGGTGGCGTTGAAACGCATCGGTTTTGTGAAGGATGCCAAGGGTCGGCGGCGCTTGGCACGTATCTATAACTTTGAATTCACCGTGACCGGCGAAACCCGCCATCCCGGGACTATCACCCAGTTCGGCGCCCACAGCGCGCAGATTGAACTGGCGCCCTACCCGTTCGAGATCAAGACGCCGCTGCCCAGCGCGGAAGTGATCGAGCTAAGCCAGTGGCGCCAGGACCACGCCACCAAGACGCGTCACTGACGACAGGCGGCCAGCGCGCTCTGCAATGCGACTACGTCCTGTGGCTCGCTGAAAATCAATTCAATGCGCGAATCGCGGCGCCACTCGCTGGGTTGCCAGACGAGTGGGCTTTTATCCACAGCGTTGGCGCTGACCCACCCATGGCGGCTGTGGATAACCAGTTTGGCGCGGCGCCATGCAAGGCTTGTCAGCCAATGGGCCAGGCGCCCGGTTTCGAATTGCTGGCTCGGGTGCCAACGCCAACCGATGCTCCAGCCACCCTCTTGAGCCTGGCTCAGGCAGATGGGCAGTGTGGGATCGCTCCAGATGGCTGGCATCTGCGCCAAGCCTTTGGGCACATCGAAGTTATCCACAGGGGCGCCAGCTTTGGTCTGGAGGCCCGGCAACTGCGCGAGCGGCAAGTGCGCCTGGCGGGTCCAGTAAAGCGGGCAGTCGGGTAATTGTCTTTCGACGGCTTGGCGCTGCGCGGTATCCAGCGTTTCGTCCTTGTTCAATACCAGCAGCCCGGCGCTGGCCAAGGTCTCGCGCTGCGCTTGCGGCAAGGGTTTGCCCGCCGCCAATGCCTGGGCATCCAGCACCAGTACACAGGGCTGGACCGCCAGCACGTTTTGCCAGGGTGCTTCGCGCAATTGCTTGAGCAGTTGTGCGGGATGGCCCAAACCCGAGGGCTCGATAAACAACCGATCCGGTTTAGCCTTGCGCAATAAGCGGCCCAGGCCTACCTGGAACGGTGCACCATTCACACAGCACAAACAGCCACCGGCGACTTCGCCCAGGGCAATGCCATCGTCGTCCTGGGTGAGTAACGCCGCATCCAGGCCGATCTGCCCGAACTCATTGATCAGTACCGCCCAGCGCTCGTTGGCCGGGCGTTGGGCCAGCAGGTGCTTGATCAGGCTGGTCTTGCCGGCGCCCAAAGGCCCGGCAATCACGTGAGTAGGAATGTTCTGCAGCATGATAGGCATCATTCAGACCGTGTAGAGAGCTTGATCCTACCCGGTTATGCCAGCCAATCCAGCGTCAGGATCAACCGTCGCTCATCGGCCTTGAGCGCCGGCGAGCGGTGAATCAGGCCATGGGCTTCGTTGCCGTGCCACTTGGTGCCCTTGAGCAAGGCCACCTCGCCACAGTCGATTTGCTCAATGCGCTCGGTGGGTTCGGCATCCGGTTGGCTCAGTTTTCGGCGGTCCATCACCCCTTCGCGCAACCACTGGCTACCGATTCCGGCGTAGGTGGTAATCAACCGAACGGGTACATGGTCAACGTGAAAACGTGGGCACATGGCCTTGTCCAACAGGCGCAAACGCACGCCAATACGCTTGGCACCGAGCAGGCAGGCGAACGCGCTGACCAGCCACGACACATCGGCGATAAACCCTTCGTAGCCTTCAAGATCACGGCAACTTGACGCCAAACCCTGCAAATTCGGCTCGGCGTCTTCGTTGTTGAGTTCGATCACCAGGGATTCGGCCAAAGGCTCATTCAGCGCCACCAGCAAGGCGCCGAATTCGGCAATATGATGGGGCAATTGGCGCCGCCATGTCGCCAGGTTTACGCCTTCTTCCAGAATATCGGACAGTGCCAGCGGGGTTTCCCCGCGGGTCTGACGTATCACGGGACGCAGGGGGATAACCGGTGCCAACATCACGCGACCTCTTCATACCAAGGGCCAAAGGGGTCGGCCAGCAAGCGCCAACTTTCGACACCCAGAGCCATTTCGTCATCCGTGAGCAAACAGGCGTCCAGCTCGGCGCGCATCTGGCTGAAGTCGATGTTTTGCCCGATAAACACCAGCTCCTGGCGGCAATCGCCGGTGCTCAGCTGCCAGTTGCCCATGATCGCCGCCACGCTTTCTTCGTCCTGAGGCCATTGGCTTTTCGGCACAAAACGCCACCAGCGCCCAGCAAAGCCATGGCGCATCAATCCTCCGGCCTGAGACCAACTGCCCGCATCCTGATGCTTGCTGGCCAGCCAGAAAAAGCCTTTGGAGCGCAGCAGTTTGCCGTTTACCCACGGACGGTCGATGAAGTTGAAAAAGCGCTGCGGATGAAATGGGCGGCGCGCACGATAAGCCGTGGAAGCGATGCCGTATTCTTGCGTTTCCGGCACATGTTCACCGCGCAATTCCTGCAACCAGCCAGGGGCCTGGGCAGCGCGTTCGAAGTCAAAGCGGCCGGTGTTCAGGATCTTGTTAAGCGGCACCTCACCCATGACCATCGGAATGATTTCTGCTTGGGCGTTGAGGCGCTCGAGGATGGCCATCAGTTCTTCGCGTTCGCGGCTGCTGATCAGGTCGATCTTGCTGATCAAGATCACGTCGGCGAACTCGATTTGCTCGATCAGCAGGTCGGTGATCGAGCGTTCATCTTCTTCGCCGAGGGTTTCGCCGCGTGAGGCCAGGCTTTCAGCGGCCTGGTAGTCGAGCAGGAAGTTCATGCCATCCACCACGGTGACCATGGTGTCCAGGCGCGCAATATCGGCCAGGCTTTGCTCGTTTTCATCACGAAAGGTGAACGTTTCTGCCACGGGCAACGGCTCGGAAATACCAGTGGTATTCGATCAACAGGTAATCGAACCGGCCTTCCTTGGCGAGTTTTCCGACTTCTTCCAGCAAGTCTTCACGCAAAGTGCAGCAGATGCAGCCGTTGCTCATTTCTACCAGTTTTTCTTCGGAGCGATTCAGGGTGACATCACGCTGAACCTCGCTGCCGTCAATGTTGATTTCGCTCATGTCGTTGACGATCACCGCCACCCGCAGGTTTTCGCGGTTGCGCAGGACGTAGTTGAGCAGCGTGCTTTTACCGGCGCCTAGAAAACCGGACAACACGGTAACGGGGAGACGATCTGGCATCAGGTATTCCTCATCAGGGTTGGCCGGTCAAATCGCCCGTTTATGGCGTTCGCGCAGCTCTTCACGTTCTTTGGCTTCGATACTCAAGGTGGCGGTGGGGCGCAGTAGCAAGCGTTGCAGGCCAATGGATTCGCCAGTGTCACGGCACCAGCCGTATTCGCCGCGGGCCAGCAGTTCGAGGGCGTCGTCGATCTTGTCCAACAGCTTCTTTTCCCGCTCAAGCAGGCGTAGTTGCCATTGGCGCTGTTCTTCGGCGCTGCCCATATCGGCGGGGTCGCTATTGGTTTCCTGCTCACGCAGCACCAGGAACTGGCCCTCAATGCGCGCTTGCAGCTCAGTACGCTGGGCAAGCAGCAATTCACGGAAGAACCTTTGCTGGGCTTCATTCATGTAGTTGGCGGGCGGTTGGGCCAGCAGGTCTTGTTCAGTCATAGGAAGCGGGTCACGGGTCAGGCTGTGGTTTTATGTTATAGTATAACAACACAAATAAGCTAATCCCGACTTGCTCACCACGACGAAGGGCGCAATGCTTGAGCACTTCCCTTGCCCCGAGAAACGCTATGAAACGCCTGTTGTACGCCCTGTTATTGGCAGCGGCAGGACCTGCCTGCGCCCAAATGCCAAGCCTGTTGGCGAACTGCACGCGCAGCGCCAACCTGCTGGCCTGCGTGGATCCGTTGGGGAATGCCTACAGCGTGGCGACTGTCGGCAGCACCACGTACTTGCGCGGTTTCGAGGTGATCGGCAAACGCTACTGGGCACAAACCAACAGCCGCTATGGGCAGCTGACGTTCTTTACTGGGTTAGCGTCCGACGGAGAGGCGTGGGTCGGCTACACGCGACGCGTGGGCTGGACCACCCTCAACCGGTTTTCCAGCTCAGGTGGCGCCAGTGCCAAGTTCACGTGCAGCCGTATGACCGGCTGTTAGACCTGGCCGTTCTTCTGCTCTTGAACCCAGGCCATGTAGCTGTTCATCGGTGGGTTCTTCTCGAAGTATTTTTTCAATCCCTCAAACAGGCCATCCGCCACCGCCTGTTGATGACGCGCAGTCACCAACCGCTGGGCGTCCTGGGTATTAGAGATAAACCCGGTCTCGACCAGAATAGAGGGGACGTCCGGTGATTTAAGTACCGCAAACCCAGCCTGCTCCACGCGCTTCTGGTGCAGCGTGGTGATGCTTTGCAGGCTGCCCAGCACCGAGCTGCCCAGTTGCAGGCTGGAGGCGATGGTGGCGTTCATCGACATATCGAGAATCACCCCGGCCAACATCGGGTCCTTGTCCTTGAGATTGAGCAAGGTCGTGGCGCCCAACAGGTCCGCACCGTTTTCGCGCTGCGCCATAAAGCGCGCCGTAGCGGAAGTTGCGCCCCCTTCAGACAACGCATACACCGAGGCCCCGGATGCCGTGAGACGTGGCGCGGCGTCGGCATGCACCGAGATAAACATATCGGCCTTGTGCTGGCGGGCAATGTCCACACGCTTGCGCAGCGGCACGAAGAAGTCATCGTTGCGCACCAGTTTCACGTCAAAGCCCTTCTCACGCTTCAAGCGTTTGGCCAGCAATTGGGCGATCGACAGCACCACGTCTTTTTCGCGCTGGCCCCTGGAGCCGATGGCGCCAGGGTCTTTACCGCCGTGGCCGGGGTCAACCACCACGATGATGTCGCGCTTGGGATGCGCTTTGTCTACCGGCGCGACCAGAGGAGGCGGTTCAGCGGCTATTTGGCGCGGGGCATGAGTGGCGTTGGTCAGGTCGAGCACCAGGCGATGACCTTGGCCATCCTGGGGCGGCAATAAAAAGCTGTTGAGCTGCATCGGCGCGGCCAGGTCCAGCACGATGCGTGTGTCGCCTTTGCCGAAATGCCCGGAGCGGATCGAAGTAATCCCGCTGTTCTTTAATGCCAGCTGAGAAAAATCCCCCGACAGCCCGGCGCCGCTCAGGTCGATGATCAAACGTTCCGGTGAGGTCAGGGAAAAGGTCTTGTATTGCACCGGGCCGCTAAGGTCGAACACCAGCCGCAGTTTATCGTCCGAGCGCCACAGGCGCGCATTGCGGATCTGCGTGGCGTAGGCCCCCAAAGGCAAGGTGAACAGGGGACTGACCAGCAGCAGGTTGAGGAGCTGACGTCTGTGCATGACATATACCGCAAATAGAGGAGCGTCCCTGCTCGACATGACTGAAGAAAGGCTGGAGCAGAAAAATCATCGTCGATTCAATAGTTATAATATAACATGTCTTTTTATTTCCAACGATGGACCTGCCCATGAATGCGCTGACTCTGCCGGATATTGCCGCGCAGGCTTCACGCCAAGCTGTGCCGCTCGACTGGGTAGGCATGTGCGGCATTGCCCTGCCGATCCTCATCGACGGCCAACGCTTGACCGCCACTGCCGATGCGGGCGTCAGCCTGGACGATGGCGAGGCCCGTGGCATTCATATGTCACGCCTGTACCTGGCCCTGGAAATGCTCGACCAACAGCCTCTTACGCCTGCGCTTCTGCGTACTCTACTTGAGCGCTTTCTTGAGAGTCATGAAGGTTTATCTAAGAACGCCTACCTGCGTATCCACGCGAATTTGCTGCTCAAACGGCCCGCGCTGGTCAGCCCTTTAACCGGCTGGAAAGGCTACCCGGTGAGCATCGAAGCGCGCCTGGAAAACCAGATGTTCCACGTGGAACTAAAAATTGACGTTACTTACTCTTCAACCTGCCCTTGCTCGGCCGCGCTCGCCAGGCAGTTGATTCAGCAGCAATTTCTCGAAGATTTCGCCAACACACCACTGCAGCACGAGGATGTTCTGACGTGGCTTGGCAGCGCCAACGGCATCGTCGCCACGCCCCACAGCCAACGAAGCAGCGCAGAACTGTCCATCCAGCTGGACGCCAACCAGTCCACCTTGCCCCTAACCGACCTGATCAACGACGTTGAAACCGCCCTCGGCACTGCCGTGCAAACCGCTGTGAAACGTGCGGACGAACAAGCCTTCGCCCTGGCCAACGGGCAGAACCTGATGTTCTGCGAAGACGCCGCCCGCCGCCTGAACCTCGCCTTGAAACGCTCGGATGCCGTCAAAGCCTTCCACTTGAAAGTGATCCACGCCGAAAGCCTGCACGCGCACGATGCCGTGGCTGAAAGCCGCTGGACGAGAGACTCTGCATGATCACCTGTAACGCATTGCGCTGGGGCGCCCCCGGGCAACCGCTCACACCGGCGCTGGATTTGAAGCTGGAAAAGGGCAGCCTCACCGGCATCATCGGCGCGAATGGCACAGGCAAGAGCAGCCTGCTCAAGGTCATTGCCGGCCTGCAAAAGCCGCTGACGGGCAACGTCAGCGTGGATGTTCCACGCCGCGGCGGCCTGTCATTCCTGCCCCAGCAACAACATTTGGATCGCCAGTTCCCGATCAGCCTGCAAGAGTTGGTCGCCGCCGGTTTCTGGGGCACCCAGCTCACCCCGCAACACCGTAGCCAACGGCTGCAAGCGGTACTGGAAGACTGGTGCCTCAGTGGTCTGGAACACCGTCCGTTGATGGCGCTGTCCGGCGGCGAACTGCAACGCGCCCTGCTCGCTCGCATGAGCCTGGCCGAAGCGCCAGTCCTGCTTCTCGACGAACCTCACGCCGCCCTCGACGAAGAAGGCCAGGCGCTCTGCTGGAAACACATTCACGCCTGGCACGATGAAGGCCGCACACTGATCGTCGTCTGTCATGACTTGGCGTCGGTGCGTCACCACACCCAGCAAGTGGTGCAGATCAAAAGCACCGGCTGCCTATTCGGCCCCAGTAAAGAGCTGATCCGCCCGCAACCGCACATGCAGGTGGCCTGATGCACTTCGCCGCCCATCTGTGGATGCCATTCCTCGACTTTGTCTTTATGCGCCGCGCGCTCATCGGCGGGCTGGTCCTCGCTTGCAGCACCGCGCCGCTGGGCGTGTTTCTGATCCTGCGCCGCATGAGCCTCATCGGTGACGCCGTTGCCCATGGCATCCTGCCCGGCGCCGCGCTGGGCTTCTGGTTTGCCGGCCTCAGCCTGCCCGCCCTGACCATTGGTGGCCTCGGCGCAGGCCTGAGCATGGCCGGCGTGTCAGCCTGGATAACCCGCCGCACCGGCCTGCGCGAAGACGCCAGCCTCGCCGCCATCTACCCCATCTCTCTCGCCGCAGGTGTATTGATTCTCGGCATTGCCGGCAAACGCCTGGACCTTTTGCACCTGCTGTTCGGCTCAGCACTGGCTGTCGATGAAACCACCCTGACCGGCATGCTCTGGGTGTCCGGCTTCAGCCTGATCGCCATGGCGCTGATCTACAAACCACTGCTGCTGGACACCCTTGACCCACTGTTCCTGCAAACCGTCAGCCGCCTCGGCCCACTCGCCCACGGGTTATTCCTGACCTTGGTGGTGCTGAACCTGGTGATTGGTTTCCAGGCCATCGGCGCGTTAATGGTGGTGGGTTTGATGATGTTGCCGGCCATTGCTTCACGCTTCTGGAGCCGGCGCCTGCCGGTGTTGATCGCGGTATCGGCGGTGCTGGGATGCCTGTCGGTGTGGTTGGGTTTGTTGCTGTCGTTCTACTACTCGCTACCCAGCGGCCCGGCCATCGTGCTGGTGGCTGGCGGTGGGTATTTGCTGTCCGTGGTCTTCGGTCCGGTGCACGGCTTGCTGCGCCGCCCGCCCTTGCTTACATCCCAATGAGGTGTTTCCCGATGCGCGCTCTACTCGTGCTGTTCAGCATTCTGCTGCCATTGTCGATGGCTCAGGCCGCCGACAAACTTCAAGTGGTTACCAGCTTCAGTATTCTCGATGACATCACCCACCAGATCGGTGGCGATCACATCCAGATCAGCAACATGGTGGGCCCGGACGCCGACGCCCACACCTACGAACCGACACCGGATGACGCCAAGGCGCTGCTCAAGGCCAAGGTCATCATCAAGAACGGCCTCGGCTTCGAGCCCTGGCTGGACCGCCTGGTCACCAGCACCGAAACCAAAGCCACCGTGGTCACCGCCAGCAAAGGCGTGATCTCCCACACCATGGAAGAAGACGGCGAAACCATTCCCGATCCGCACGCCTGGCATAACCTGGCCAACGCCGAAATCTATGTGAACAACATCACCAAGGCACTGGTGGCCGCTGACCCGGCGAACAAGGCCGACTACCTGCGCAACAGCCAGGCGTACCTGAAAGAGATCTACCGCCTGCTGGCCGAAGCCAAAACCAAGTTCGGTGCATTGCCACCTGGCAACCGCCGCATCGTCACCTCCCATGACGCGTTCGGTTACCTGGGCCAGGCCTACGGCATTCAGTTCCTGGCTCCTCAAGGGTTGTCGACTGAGCGTGAACCATCGGCCGCCGAAGTCGCTGCGCTGATCACCCAGATCCGCAAGGACAAGGTCAAAGCCGTGTTCATGGAAAACATCAAGGACTCGCGCCTGCTCAAGCAAATCGCGGATGAAAGCGGCGCGCAGATCGGCGGCACGCTGTACTCCGACGCCCTCGCCGCTGAAGGCCCGGCCAGCACCTTTACCGGTCTGTTCGAGTACAACCTCAACACCCTGTGCGCCGCCCTGAGCAAGCCATGACCTTGAGCATGCTCGACCTGGAAGAGGCTGCCATTGGCAGCCACTTTCCACTCGAACAGGTACTGAACGCCCTGCCGTGGAACAGCGATGGCTTGATTGCCGCCATTGTCCAGCAACACGGCAGCGGCCAGGTGTTGATGCTGGCCTGGATGAACCGCCAGGCCCTCGATGAAACCCTGGCCACAAGGCGGGCCTGCTACTGGTCGCGCTCGCGCCAGCAACTATGGCGCAAAGGCGAAAGCTCCGGCCACTGGCAGCAGTTGGTCGAAGCGCGTCTGGATTGCGACGGCGACGCAGTGCTCATGATTGTCGACCAGCACGGCCCGGCCTGCCACACCGGCCGACCCACCTGCTTCTACAACGCCATCGACGGCGCCTACGTTCACATCATTACGGAGCCCGCTGCATGATCCGCAAGAACCCCTCCGGCGATCTGCCGGTGATTGCCGAATCAGCCTACGTCGATAAAACCGCCATCATTTGCGGCAAGGTCATCATCGGCGAGAACGTGTTCGTCGGTCCCTACGCCGTCATCCGCGCCGACGAAGTCGACGCCAGCGGTGCCATGGACCCCATCACCATCGGTGCGAACTCCAATATTCAGGACGGCGTGGTCATCCACTCCAAATCCGGGGCGGCGGTGACCATCGGCGAGCTCACCTCCATCGCCCACCGCTCCATTGTCCACGGCCCCTGTTCCGTCGGCGACCGCGTCTTCATTGGATTCAACAGCGTGCTGTTCAACTGTGCCGTCGGTGATGGCTGCGTGGTGCGTCATAACTCGGTGGTCGACGGCCGTGACTTGCCCGCCGCCTTCTACGTGCCCTCCACCACCCGCATCGGCCCGAACACCGACCTGTCGCAATTCCCGCCGGTGAGTGTCAGCGCCTCGGAGTTTTCCGAAGACGTGGCGCGCACCAACGTCGACCTGGTGCGCGGTTACAAAGCCCTGCAAAACGAGTTCTGAACCATGAGCCGCCTGCTGATTCGCAATGCCCGCCTGGTGAATGAAGGCCAGTTATTCGACGCTGATGTACTGGTCGCCAATGGCCGTATCGAGAAGATCGCCACCAGCATTGAAGGCTATAACGAACCCGTAGAAATCGACGCCCAAGGCCAATGGCTGCTGCCGGGAATGATCGATGACCAGGTGCACTTTCGCGAACCCGGCGCGCCCGAAAAAGGCAGCTTCTACAGTGAATCCCGCGCTGCAGTGGCGGGTGGCATCACCAGCTTCATGGACATGCCCAACACTAACCCCGCCACGCTTAACCTAGGGGCCCTGGCCGATAAGAAGCGCCGGGGCGCGTTGCACTCGGTGGCCAACTACGGCTTTCACTTTGGAGTCAGCAACGACAACCTCGACACGGTTGCCGCCCTGGACCCGCGCGAAGTGGCCGGGGTGAAAGTGTTCATGGGCGCCTCCACCGGCAACATGCTGGTGGACGACCCACGGATTCTGGAGCGACTGTTTGCCGAAGTACCCACCATCCTGCTCGCTCACTGCGAACACACGCCGAGCATCCTGGCCAACGAGCAACGCCTGCGCGAGCGCTTCGGCGAGCATATTCCCGCCGTCGCCCACCCGCTGATTCGGGATGCCGAAGCCTGCTATCGCTCATCATCGTTTGCAGTGGAACTGGCCAAGCGTCATGGCACGCGCCTGCATGTGCTGCACCTGACCAGCGCCATCGAGTTGGCGCTGTTCGAAGATAAACCCCTGGCCGAAAAGCGCATCACCGCCGAAGTCTGCCTGCACCATCTGCTGTTCGATGACCACGACTATCACCGCCTCGGCCACCAGATCAAATGCAACCCGGCGATCAAGACGCGCGCCGACCGCGACGCCCTGCGCCAGGCCTTGCTGACTGACCGTCTGGATGTGATTGGCAGTGACCATGCGCCGCATACCTGGGCGCAAAAACAATTGGGCTATCGCGAAGCGCCGTCCGGGCTGCCGTTGGTGCAGCACGCGTTGCCGGCGTTGTTGGAGTTGGTTGCGGACGGGCTCTTGCCCCTGCCGACCCTGGTGGCCAAAACCAGTCACCGGGTGGCCGACCTGTTCGCCATTCCCGATCGTGGCTACTTGCGCGAAGGCTATTGGGCCGACCTGGTGCTGATCAAACCCGAGCCCCAAGGCAAACCCGTCAGCAGCCAGCCGATTCTCGCTCGCTGCGGCTGGACGCCCTTCGCCGAGCGCAGCTTTCGCCACAGCGTCAGCACCACGCTGGTGTCGGGCCACCTGGCGTGGCACAACGGCCAGGTGGTCGACAGTTGCCAGGGCTTGCCCCTGCACTTTCTGCGTTAAGCGCGGGGTTTGACCGTACCGCAATCGTTGCCCAGCCACTGTGCGTGAGTGTCCAGGCTGCCCTTCTGCTGAACGCCGGTCGCATTGAAAGTGCCATTAACCGTCGTGGTGAATTCCTGCTGGCTCTGGAACGTCGCTACACCGGTGCCCTGGGCTTTCGGGCAGCTGAAACGAAACTTCCACTGGTTGCCGGTCTTGTCGGTCACTTGCTGTTTACAGCCCGATTGCGGGTCAGTCAGCGGGATTGAATCAGAGGCGACCTGGGCCGGGGTGAGGCACACCTGCACGCCTTTGCCGGCCATGGTGATGCCCTGTTTTTCCAGCATCGCGCGCTGTTCAGGGGTCATCTGTTGTTTGAGCTGACCGAGGATCAGCGACAGGTCCGGCAAGTCCTGGTTATCAACTTTCATATTACTGGTGGTCAATTCCCACAAGCCCGGCGCCAGCATCTGCGCCTGAGCCGCCACGGGCAGCGACAATCCAACAACCATGGCCAAACCAAGCAGACGAGCATTCATCGGGTAACTCCTGGATAATTGTGGGCGTTAGACGCCGCAAAGCTGCCAGTGTTGCACGGCAAATAAAATAGCGACATTCACCGTCGAACATGGTCTGTTAGGCACTTGGTTGCCTGGAGTTACGTCGTTCATGGATTTTTTTGGCCCGCACCTGCTCGCCTACTTCATTGCCACGCTGCACTTTCTCGGGACTCTGGCCGCGATTCACGCGGTGCTGACCGTCAGGACCGCCCAAGGCTCAATCGCCTGGGCCTTGTCGCTGATGTTCATGCCTTACCTGACGTTGATTCCGTACCTGATCTTTGGTCGCAGCACTTTCGACGCCTATATCCAGGCGCGTCGCCAGGCCAACCAGGAAATGCACACCGCCATCACCGCGCTGAACTGGCGCCCATGGGTCGATGAGGCGCTGGCCGCACGCAACTCCAATGCCTACGCATCCCTGCGCGCCATGCCCAAATTGGGCCGCATGCCGTGCCTGGCCAACAACGAAGTACGCTTGCTGATCAATGGCGACGCTACTTTCAGCGCAATCTTCGACGCTATCCGCACGGCCAAAACGGCGGTGCTGTTCCAGTTTTTTATCATTCATGACGACGAACTCGGCCGCCAACTGCACACCTTGCTCAAGGAAAAGGCCGCCGAAGGCGTAGACATCCACGTGCTCTATGACCGCATCGGCAGCCACGCCCTGCCCTATCGTTACGTGCAATCCCTGCGCGACGCTGGCGTAAAGGTCAAAGCATTTGCCACCCGCAGCGGCTGGCTCAACCGCTTTCAGGTCAACTTCCGCAACCATCGCAAGATCGTCGTAGTGGACGGCATCACCGGGTTTGTCGGCGGGCATAACGTCGGCGATGAGTACCTGGGCAAAAAGCCGCCATTGGCGCCATGGCGCGATACCCATGTGCAGGTCACTGGCCCGGTCGTGGCATGCCTGCAGGAGTCGTTTGCCGAAGACTGGTTCTGGGCCGCGCGCGAGTTGCCGCCACTGATCCTGCCGGATACTTACCCCGAAGACGGCGTGCTCTGCCAACTGCTCGCCAGCGGCCCGGCTGACCCGTATGAAACCTGCTCGCTGTTTTTCGTCGAAGCGATCCATGCCGCGACTGAGCGAGTGTGGATCACCAGCCCCTATTTCGTGCCCGACGAAGCCGTGTTCGCCGCCCTGCGCCTGGCAGTTTTACGCGGGGTGGATGTGCGCCTGCTGCTGCCGTCGCGGCCCGACCACCGCATTGTGTATGCCGCCTCCAGCCTCTACGCCATCGAAGCGGTGCGCGCCGGCGTGCGGGTGTTCCGCTATAAGCCAGGCTTCCTGCATCAAAAAGTGGTGTTGGTGGACAGCGAAATCAGCGCCATCGGCAGTGCAAACATGGACAACCGTTCGTTCCGGCTTAATTTCGAAGTGATGCTGCTGACCGTGGACGAGGCGTTTGCCAGCGAAGTGGAACAGATGCTGCTGGACGACTTCGCCCTCGCCCATGAAGTCAGCCAGGAAGAAAGCCGCGAAACCCGCCGCCTGCAACAACTGGGCATGCGAGTCGCGCGTTTGATATCACCGATTCTCTAACAAACAACACAGATAGCACTGTGGGAGCTGGCTTGCCTGCGATGGCGGTGTATCAGTCGACTCATCCAGTCCTGATAGACCACTATCGCAGGCAAGCCAGCTCCCACATTTTCAGCGCTTCGGTGTTCCTGCTTCAGCGGTAGATATCTTCCCGCGTCCACGGCAGTTCATGGCTGCCATCGGCATGAGGTTTCACCGCCAGGATCTGATGCAGGTTGATCCAGCCCCGGGCGAACGCATAGGCACAACCGGCCAGGTACAGCCGCCAAATACGCAACGCTTGCTCCGGCACCATCTTCGCCGCCGCTTCAAGGTTGTCCTCAAGCCGCTCGCTCCAATGGTCCAGCGTGCGCGCGTAATGCAGGCGCAGGCTTTCGACGTCGACCACTTCCAGCCCGACTTCACTGATCTCGGCAGTCATCATCGCCAGATGGGGCAACTCACCATTGGGGAACACGTAACGCTCGATAAAATCCCCGGCGCCACGGCCGACAGGACGACCATCCGTGTGCTTGGCGGTAATGCCGTGGTTCATCACCAGGCCGCCTTCACGCACCGCGCCAAACAGGGTTTTGCAGTATTGCGCCAGGTTGGCATGGCCAACGTGTTCGAACATGCCCACGCTGACCACTTTGTCGAAGCGACCGTCTTGGGGCAGGTCGCGATAGTCGAGCAGTTGCAGGTCCACTTGGTCTTCCAGGCCATCCGCTTTTACGCGCTCCCGGGCCAGTGCCAACTGCTCCTTGCTCAGGGTGATACCAAACACTTTGACCCCGAATTCCCGCGCCGCAAAACGCGCCAATCCGCCCCAGCCACAGCCCACATCAAGCAAATATTCACCCGGTTGCAAACGCAGTTTGCGGCACAGGTGGCGAAATTTGTCTTGTTGAGCCTGGTCGATGGATTCGCTACCGGTTTCAAAGTAGCCGCAGGAGTACGCCATGTCCTGGTCCAGCCAAAGCTGGTAGAACTCGTTGGACAGATCGTAATGATAAGAAATGGCGGCGGCATCAGTGGCCTTGTCGTGGATCGAGCGCACCGGATGACTTTCCTCGTCATCTTCGATCAGGGCGTGACTCAACTCGTCACATACCCGAATGACCTCGGCGATGGAACCTTCCAGCTCCAATTTGCCCTCGACGAACGCTTCGCCCAATGAGTCGAGCGTTGGATGGGTCAGCATGGAGACCGCCGTGGGGTCCTTCACCACGATGGTCACACTGGGCTCAGGGCCCAGGTTGAATTCATGGCCGTCCCAGAGTCGAAGACGAAGCGGTAGCTTGAGATTCTGTAAGGCCGGTGGAAGTGGCGCGAGCATGAGTAGTCCCCCCTTGTTTCAGACGTCTGGAATGAGGGTAGACCATCCGAAGACAAAGTAGGTGGCTATCGAATTGATAGCGCTTTTCTACGAGGCCCGAAACTCGAGCAAACCGTCTTGGATCCACTGTTTCAGCCACGTCACCGCTTGCAGCGGTGCACCCTCCTTATAAGTGACTGCTAACTCTGCGCACAGTTCTGAAAAGCTCCAGCCAGTGGCGACCATTCCTGCAAGTGCACAGGCTTCAGAGGGTTCCAGGCTGCGGTAGTGGCACACGTTCTGGTGGCGCCACACCAGGCAAACCTGCGCTAATTCCAGCGCGTGGCTGTCGGGGAAGTCAGACTCATCCTTGCTGGCCCGCCAAATCGCCACGGTATTGAAATGGCAGAGCATCTGCTGCACAGAAGGCGCCAGGACTACCTGCAAACCCGGCCAGGCTTCGGGTGGCAGTTGCGCCATATCATTCAGGGTCAGCGGCTCACCCTGCGGCGCATCAAATGCCAGGGTGAAGGCCCACTCCAACCGTGCCAGTTCGGCCAGCGGCGCGCTCTGCTCAGCCACCAGGTGCTCAACGATAAATGCCGGGAACCGCTCACCCAGCCAACGCAGGCTGTAATGGGCAGACGGATAACGCCGCACATAGGCCTGTGTCAACAACGCGAACTCATCATCCCCCAGCCAATACCAGATGGCGCCGAAATCATGGCGCAACACTTCCTGCAACCGCGACACGTAGGCGTTGTGATAAATCGCCAGCCCCGTGTCTACGTCCAGGGTCGGACCGCCGAGCAAGGTGGCGGCGAAACCACTGTTGGCCACCGCCGTTTCGGATAATAGATGCTGTTCAAAGGCCAACTGCCAATCGGTCAGGCGCATAACGACCTCCGGGCCAACGCGGTAGCCCCCAGTTCACGGGCCTTGCTCAACTCGGTCAGCAGCTCTTCGAACGGCGGGAAATGGTCATCGCGCTCCAACAGCGTCGACACCGGCCCCAAATGCTCAAGTGTCTGTTGATAGAGCGCCCACACCGGGTCGCATACCGGATGGTCATGGGTATCGACGACATAATCACCGTAGTCCATATGCCCGGCCAAATGCAGTTGGCGGATACTCTCGGGCGGCAGGCTGCGGATAAACGTCCACGCATCAAACCCGTGATTGCGCGAGCTGACATACACATTGTTGACGTCCAGCAGCAACTGGCACCCCGTGAGGTGAGCCAAGGCATTGAGGAATTCCCACTCAGTGAATTCGTCCGCCCTGGAGCGTACGTAGCTGGAGACATTTTCCAGCACCAACGGACGCTGCAACACGTCCTGCACTTGGCGCACACGGCCGGCCACGTGGTAGAGGCTTTCTTCGGTGTACGGCAATGGCAGCAAATCGTGCAACTGATGCGCGCTGCCGCGGCTCCAGCACAGGTGATCGGAAACCCACGCAGGTTGAATACGCTCGGCGAGCTGTTTGATTTGTTTAAGGTAATCGTTATCGAGGGCATGAGGCCCACCGATGGACAGGGACACACCGTGCATCACCAGGGGATAGCGCTCGGCTATCGCGTCCAGGTAGTACAAGGCTTTACCGCCCTGGACCAGATAATTCTCGGAGATCACTTCGAACCAATCCACGGCTGGCGATTGTTCAAGGATCTGCTGGTAATACTCACTGCGTAAACCCAGGCCGTAACCCAGACTGTTAAGGGAAGTGGACATCAGACACTCCTGGGCAAAGTGTCCGCAGCGGCGGGGGGCGTCCGCTGCGGTTGCACTGGTTTGCCGGTTATTCGCCGACTTTGCCGCCTTTTTCGTCGCACATTGCCTTGCTCATAGAGAGGAAGCCCTGGCCTTTGCAGGAACCTTGACCTTTGCAGGCGTGGTCTTTGGTTTTGCAGTCGTTCTGGCCTTTGCAGGCGTTGACGCCATAGCAATGCACAGCGGTATCAGCGGCTTGAGCCTGAGTGACTACACCAGCAAACATAGTAGCGGCGGCCATTGCGAGGGCGGCACCGGCAGCAGCGGATTTAATGTTCATTCTCGTATTCCTCATGAGCAGTAGTGGAGTCGGTCTGAACGGATTGTTCAGTCTCGACATACCACTAGAGTGAGGTCCCGCATTGGCGTTACAGCCGTGTGCAAATATTTCTGAAAATTATTCGTCGAGCTTCAAAAGCGGCTCCTGAAAGCGCAGCAAACGCCCGGCGTTGCCCAGTACCAGCAAGGTGCTGAGGTTATGCAACACTGCCGCAATCATTGCGCCTGCTGCGCCCAGCCAGCCAAACGCCGCGAACACCACGATGGCCAAGGTCCAGCCCAGGCCGATAACCACATTGACCTGCAACGTATGTCGGCACTGACGGCTCAAGCGCACACAGGTGCCCAGGCGGCGCAGGTCGCTGCCGATCAACACCACGTCCGCCGACGCGAGGGCGATGTCCGCCCCACCCGCACCCATCGCCACGCCAACCACACCCGCCTTCAGCGCCAAAGAGTCGTTGATGCCGTCGCCCACCACCATCGGCCGGAAACCACTGCTGATTTCTCCCAACACGCGGTTGAGCTTGTCTTCCGGCAAGGCCTGCGCTTCGACGTCGCTGATGCCTACGTCCAGCGCGAGGCTGTCGGCCACGCTTTGACGGTCGCCGGTCAGCAGCAATTGGCGGCCAAGGCCTAAATCCCGCAACTCTTGCAGTGCCTGACGTGCCTCCGGCTTGACGCTGTCGGCCAGCAACAGCCACGCGAGGAACTGCCCGTTCAGCGCCAACCCGGCAATCGGGCCGTCGTGATTGGGGACAGGGGTGCTGACGATGCCCAATTGCTCAAACAACTCCGGTCGCCCAAGGGCCGCCTCGCCCTGCTCGGTCTGCGCCACTACGCCAAGGCCCTGGCGTTCGCGAATGTCCGTAAGCGCCAGCATTTGTTCCTGAGTCGCCAAACCTGCCAATGCACGGCTGACCGGGTGGCTGCTGGCCGAACCGAGGCTGGCCGCCAGGTTCAACACCACCTGCCGATCCGGCGCCGTGGTTTCGATGGACTGCAAGCGCAAGGTGCCAAAGGTCAGCGTGCCGGTCTTGTCGACCACCAACGAGGTCAGGTCCGCCAGTTCCTCCAGAAACGCGGAGCTGCGAATCAAAATCCCATGGCGCGCCGCCACCGCAATCCCGGCAATCGCCGTGGCCGGTGCCGACAGCACCAAGGCACACGGGCACGCCGCCACCAGCACGGCGAGCATCGCCTGGGCGTCATTGGTAACAAACCAGGTCACCGCCGCCAGCAGCAACACCAGCACCATATAGCTGCCGGCATAGCGCTCCAGCAGCCGCGTGATCGGCGGTTTGGAGCGCTCGGCGTTCTGCATCAGCGCAATGACTTTGCCCAAGGTCGACTCATCACCGGTGCGCGTCACTTGCAGGCGCAACACGCCATCAAGGTTGATCGCCCCACCAAACACCTGCACGCCGACGCCGGCTTCCAACGGCACCGACTCCCCGGTGATAGGCGCCGTGTCCAGGCTGGCCTGGCCCGACAGCACCACGCCATCGGCGGGTACCCGGTCGCCGGCGCGCACTTCGACGATATCCCCGGTGTTCAGCGTGCCGTTATCCACTTCAACGATGCTGCCGTCTGCCTGCACCAACCGCGCGTTGCTGCGGGTGAGTTTGCCCAGTGCGTGAATCGCTTCCTGGGAGCCGATCACGCTGCGCTCTTCCAGCACATGGCCGAAGATCATGATGATCGGCAGCAAGGCGGCGGTCAGCAGGTCGCCCGTGGCCCACGCCCCCATCATCGCCAGCGCGATCAATTGGTCGGTGATGCCATGCAGGCTCGGGTAGCGCAGGCTGTACCAGGCCGAACGCATCACCGGCACGGCCACCAGCAAGGAAGCAACACCGAGCAGTAATTGGCTGACACCGTTCTGATCCGGCGCCAGCCAGCGCCACACCAGGCCCAATACCAGCAACCCCAAGGCCAGCATGGCCAGGGTCAATTGCCGGGCAGCACTGCGCTGCTCGGCGGACGTCAACATAGGCGCGCTCATTGCTCGGCTCCCTGGATGATCAAGCGGGAGTCGTCTTTAGGATCGACCGTCGTCACTGAACCGGCCTGGCCAAGAATTTTCGGCACGCGCTCTCGGTAGAGGCGCAGCAGCAAGCCTGGGTCTTTGACCTGCGCCAGGCTGGCAACAGTGGCGGTTTGCGCCTGGGCATTGGCCAGGCGCTCACTGGCCTGGGCGTGGGCAACTTGCACCAGGCGGTCAGCCTCCTGGTTCGCGCTCTGGGTGAGTTTTTCCGCTTCGGTGCGCGCGTTGGCCACGGCTTTATCGGCTTGCTGGCTGGCCGTCAGCACCGCGTTGAACGCATTCACCGCCGGGCCCGGCAGGCTCGATTGCACGTCGACACGGGTGACTTCAATGCCCAGCCCCAAACCCGTCGCGGCCAGCTCCGCCAGGCGCTTATTAATAGCTTGCACCAGATCTGCGCGCAGCCGCTCACGGCGCTCGGCCGCGCCGTTGTCAGTGCCGATCAGTTCCGGGCGCGCCACCAAAATCGTGTCCAGATCGCGCGCAGCCGTCAGCGCCACGGCGCTGCGCGTCACCAGTCGATCCAACGCCGGCAGCACATGCTCGCCCTGCAGCACAAACGCGTAGGGTTCGGTGACCTTGTAAAACACCCGCACATCCAGCTGCACCACACCGGCATCGCCGGTCAGCAGGTAACCGGAACCCGCCAGCGCATCACTCAATGGCGTGGCGAAACTGGCGACGCGGTCGGCCTGGGTTGCCGCATCGGAGCGCAGCAGGTTCTCCACCCGACGTTCGATCACGCGGTCCGCTGCGGGTAACAGCACGACTTGCTCGAACGGCTGTGGCCACGCCAGCAGGAGCCCGGCGTTTTGAATCCGGTCCAGTGCGCCGAAGTGCAACACCACGGCGCGGTTTTGCGGGTCGATCTGCCGCACATTGGAAAACGCCCAAGCCAACGCCGCCAGCACCGTCACCGCGTACAACGCCAGGAACGTCAGGCGCCCGGCCTGGATCCACGGGCTGTCCGGGCCGTCACGCTCGGTCATGGTTGAACGTCCTTCGGTCCGTCCACCAGTGCACGGAACGGCGCGGCGTCGGTGCGCAGGATGATCCGAGTGCTCGGCGTGACCACCGTGCCCAAGGTGTCGAGCGAACGCAGCAGGTTGTACAGCTGCGGATTGCCCGCGTAGGCCCGACCATAAATTTGCGCGGCTTCAACCCGCGACTGGGCTTCGATATCGGCGGCTTTCACCGTGGCATCGGCCTGCACAATTCGCGCATCACGCTCGGCGGCAGAGCGGATCTGCGCCGCTTCACGCTTACCGACAGCGGTGCGTTCAGTGGCAATGGTTTCACGCTCGGCACGCATGCGGTCGACGGTGGCCGTGAGGGTGACCGACGGCAGAGTCAGGCGCTCGATACCGACTTGTGCCACGCGCACGCCATAGGTGGTGAGCAATTGTTGATCAATCTGCTGGCGCAATTGCGCCTCGAAATCGGCAATGCGCACCTGGCTGGCGTCGGTGTTAATCAAGCTGGACAGGTCGAAGCTGGCCGCCGTGGTTTCCAGCGCCGAGCCGACGAACGTGCGAATCTGCCGCGCTGCTTCGTCCGGCTGGTTCTGCACCGCGCGCATAAAGCGCTGCACATTGTCGGCATCGCCCTGCACCTGCCACGCCACATAGGCCTGCACGATGATCCGCAGACCGTCGCGGGTACCCACATCCTGCAAACCGCTGGAGGTAGTGCGCAGGCGCAGGTCCACCGGGATCGCGGCTTCGAACGGTGCCGGCCAGCGCCAGCCCAGGCCCGGCTCCAGCAGCACCCGCGACGGGTTGCCGAACCGCGTAATCACCGTGGCCTCGCCGGAACGCACTTGCACCAGGCTGGCAGCCGCCACCGCAAACAGCACCAGCAACACCGCCCAGGCCATGCGCCGCCACGGGAATGGCCCGGCCGCCTGCTCATCGCCGTGATGGTGGTGATGATGGCCGTGGTGGTGATGACCGTGATCGTGAGAATGAGCGCTCAACAGACAGACTCCTTATTGAACGGCTTTACGCGGCACCGAAGGATCGGCCGGCAAAGTAAAAGAACGCAGATCGATCGTTGGCGCACCATCGGCGCCCAGGCGGTGATCCAGAATAAGCAGCTTGGCGTGCGCCAGCCCTTGGCTCAGTTGAGCGAGATACTGCTCCAGCACGAAGGCACGGCCTGCGGTGGCGTAAGCCTTTTGTTCGGCGCTAAAGCGCAGGTCTGCCGCTTGGGCGCCCGCGTTCACTTCACGGGCGGTGGCCATCGCCTGGTCGCGCGCGGTGCTGGCCTGCAGCAAAGCCTGGTTAGTTTGTTCGCTGGCGGCGCCGCGCTCACGGGAAATCAGTGCCTGGGCACCGATTTGTGCCGCCTGCACGCCGTGGTAGGCGTTGGCGGCGCCGGCCGGTGGGTGAATGGCTTCCACCACCGTGGCCAGAATTTCCACGCCGCTGTCGAGTTTTTGCAGGTCCGCCTGTACCGCGCGCCCGACCTCGTCGGCGAGGCTGGTGCGCTGTTCGCCAAGAAGTTCGTCGAGGGTGCGCGAGGCAAAGTCATGCACGAGGATGCGGCTGGCAGTACTGCGAATCAGCGTCGGCACATCGGCGCTGTTATAGGTGGCGGCCAGTGCGGCCTGATCGGTGAGGCCGATGCGGTAGACGAAACGTACGTCCATATTGACGATCTGGAAGCTCTGCTTGTCGCCGCTGCTGCTGGCGATCACCTGGGACTTGTCATTCACATGGCTGGCATCCCACAACCGGTTGGCGATCAGCGGCGCCGGGCCTTCGGCAGGGGCCAACGGCGGTGCTGCGGCGTCGCTGGCGCTGGTGGCCAGCTCATGCACAACGCCGTTTTCCACACTCAGGACACGACCCAGTGGCCACGGCAACCCGGCATGCAGACCCGGGCCGAAGACTTCCACCGGTTTGCCGAACCGCTCATAAATCCCACGGCCTTGCAGGGGCACTTCGTGCACGCCGGTCAGTGACCAGCCTACCGCCAGCACCACCAGCAGCACCGGCAAGAACGCCCGGCGCATGTAGGTAAACGCCCAGATCTGGCGCAGGTCGATGCCGAAGCGGTTGTGCAGTTCGTGCTGCAAAGCGAGCAAGGGTTGTGGCGGCCAGCGCAGCAGCCCGGCGATAAAGCTTTGCGCCATCAAGCGCGGTTCGAGCCGTGGCTGGCGCGGGCTGAACAGCGACAGCGTGCCCCTTAACAGGAACTCCAGCGCCACCAGCGCTGGTAACAGGCCAACAATCGTCGCCAAGCGCAGCGGCCAGACGGATTGCGCGCCGGCAAACAACAAACAGATCGCACTGACCACCAGGACAAGAATCGCCACCCGGATCAACTGCGCCAGCTGCGAAGCTTCAGGCCATTGCGCAGCGGTTTCCTGAGCCAGACGGCGCTCGAACACCAACAAGCCAAAGGCCAGCGCCAGCGCCAACGCAGCGCCGATGCTCGCGGATTGCCCCACGGGCGATGCGGGCAGGGCCAGGTTCCAGAACTCGATGATGCTGACCAACGCCAACAACGACCAACCACAGAGCCACAACACGGGCGCGCCGATCTGGGCCAGCAAGCCGCTGCCGAAACGCTCCAGCAGACGCGCGTACCCGTCCCGCTCTTCGACGGGCCGTTCGATCAGTTCAGCCGCAGGCTCTTCCAGCGCCTGGGCGCGCCAATCGGCGACCCACCACGCCGATTGCAACCCGGCCACCAGCACCAGCAGAGCGCTCGCGCAATTGATCAGCACCACCGGCCAGATCGACAGCGGCGCAAACAAGGCGACGAACAACGCCAGCACCCAACTGGCGACAGCCAGGGCGGTCAGGCTGATGCCGGCCTGCCTCAATCGACGGGCATGGAACAACCCTTGTTGAAAACGCGCGAGGCCTTCAACCGAAGCGCCGTCAGCTTCTAAATCCACTTGCATCCACTCAACGCCCGCTTACACACAGTTCGTTACGATATAACACGCGGCGTGAAATTTTTGTTCGCTAAAGACCGTTTTTGAGCCCTGCGCAGCGCCCCTGTGAACGGGGCTTACTCGCGATGGCGATGGGTCAGTGGATGCCTGTACTGGCTGGCCCACCGCTATCAGGCGCAAGCCCCCTGCCACAAATACCCTCCGGCACCTGCGAGACCGTGACTAACCCCCCATAAACACGCGCCATCACTGGTGCAGACACGGATTAATCGGCACACTCCAAAACAGTTTTCGCGGGTTCACGGACAAGGAAGCGCCACTCCCCATGATTTCGATCTATCAGCTCAAGCCGCGTTTTCAAAACGTGCTGCGCCCCCTCGTGCAGCGTCTCTATGACAACGGCACCACCGCCAACCAAATCACCGTGTTGGCTGGCGTGGTTTCCCTGCTGGTCGGCCTGTTGATCGCCAGCTTCGCCCAACACCTCTGGCTGTTTGCGCTGATCCCGCTGTGGATGATCCTGCGCATGGCACTCAATGCCATCGACGGCATGCTCGCCCGGGACTTTGGCCAGCAATCGCGCCTCGGTGCCTACCTCAATGAACTGTGCGACGTCATCGCCGACAGCGCGCTGATCCTGCCCTTTGCCCTGATCCCCGATGCCAGCCTGGTGCCGGTGCTGCTGGTGGCGCTGCTCGCCGTGTTCAGCGAATACGCCGGTGTGCTCGGGCCGATGGTGGGCGCTTCGCGCCGCTACGACGGCCCAATGGGCAAGAGTGATCGCGCGTTTGTACTCGGGGTGCTCGCCACCGGCGTGGCACTGGGTTGGCTCAACGCAGGCTGGGTCGATACGGTGATGTGGCTGGTCGCCGCCCTGCTCGCCTATACCTTGGTCAACCGCGTGCGCCAAGGCCTCAAAGAAACGATTTCCCATTCTGCATAAGGAATTTGCGATGCGCGAACAGCAAGAGCACACCTTCAGCACCCATGATGGCGTCGAGCTTTTCTATCGGCACTGGCCGGCCACGGCGCCTGCGGGCGATGAGCCGCGCAAGGCGATCCTGCTGTTTCATCGCGGCCACGAACATTCGGGGCGCATTGCTCACCTGGTCGACGAACTCGACCTGCCGCAATTCGATTTCTTCGCCTGGGACGCACGCGGCCACGGCCAATCCCCCGGCGCACGCGGTGACAGCCCCAGCTTCGCCACCAGCGCCCGCGACGTGCAGACCTTCTGCGACCATATCGGCGCCACTTACGGCATCGAAGAAGAGAACGTCGCCGTCATCGCCCAAAGCGTGGGCGCCGTGATCGCCGCCACCTGGGTGCACGATTACGCACCCAAAATCCGCGCCCTGGTGCTGGCCTCCCCAGCGTTCAAGGTCAAGCTCTACGTACCTTTTGCGCGACCGGGCCTGGCGCTGATGCGCACGTTGCGCGGCAACTTTTTCGTCAACAGCTACGTCAAGGCCAAGTTCCTCAGCCACGACCCGGAGCGGGTCGCGTCCTACGACAGCGACCCATTGATCACCAAAGCCATTTCAGTGAATGTGCTGCTCGGGCTGTACGAAGCTGCCGATCGCGTTGTGGCCGATGCCCAGGCGATTCAAGTGCCCACACAACTGCTGATCTCCGGCTCCGACTTTGTGGTGCACCGTAAACCCCAGCAGCAATTTTTCGACCGCCTCGGCAGCCTGAAAAAAGAGCTGCATATTCTTCCCGGTTTTTTCCACGACACCCTCGGCGAACGCGACCGAGCGATAGCCGTGAGCAGCGCCAAGCGCTTTATCCTGCAGAACTTCACCCACCCGCTGGACCGCGCCTCTTTGCTCGATGCCGACAAATTGGGCGCCACCTGCGCCGAGTCGGAATCCCTCGCCGCGCCGCTGCCACGTCATTCATTGCGCGACCTGTACTGGCGCATGACCCGCGCCAGCATGGGCTTGGGCAAGAACGTGTCGGCCGGCGTGAAATTGGGCTTCGACACCGGCTTCGACTCCGGTAGCACGCTGGACTACGTGTACCGCAACACGCCCACCGGTAAGGGCGGGCTGGGGCGGATGATCGACACCAACTACCTCAACTCCATCGGCTGGCGCGGCATTCGCCAGCGCAAGCTGAATGTCGAAGAACTGCTGCGCCTGGCCATGGCCAAGTTGCGCGCAGATGATCGTGAGGTGCGAATTATCGATATCGCCGCCGGCCACGGCCGCTATATTCTCGAAGCCTTGCAGGGCGTTTCGCCGCTGCCGGAATCAATCCTGCTGCGCGACTACAGTGACATCAACGTGCGCGACGGTGGCGCGCTGATCCGCGAAAAAGGCCTTGGGGATATCGCCCAGTTCGTCAAAGGTGATGCGTTTGACCGGGCTGATCTGGCGGCACTGGACCCCAAGCCGACTTTGGCGGTGGTGTCCGGGCTGTATGAATTGTTTGCCGATAACCGCATGGTCGGCGGTTCATTGGCAGGGCTGGCCGAAGCGGTGGAGCCTGGCGGTTATCTGGTTTACACCGGCCAACCGTGGCATCCGCAGCTGGAACTGATCGCCCGCGCGCTCACCAGCCATCGCCAGGGCCAGGCCTGGGTGATGCGCCGGCGCAGCCAGGCAGAGATGGATCAGTTGGTCGAGGCCGCAGGCTTTCGCAAGATCACCCAGCGTGTCGACGAATGGGGCATTTTCACCGTGTCCCTGGCACAGAAGATCTGAGCATGCGCGAACCCGGCTTATTGAAACCGGCAGTCCTGTGGCTGCTGTTGCTGGCGCCGTTGTTTTTCAGTACCTACGGCTTTGCCACCTGGGTCACCAGCCAGCGCAGCGACGTCGGCACGCTGGTGTTCGGCTGGGAAACCCATATGCCGTTCTGGGCCTGGACCATCGTGCCCTATTGGTCCATTGACCTGCTCTACGGGTTCTCGTTGCTGCTGCCCAACACTCGCCATGAGTTGAAACAACACGCATTGCGCCTGCTCAGTGCGCAAGTCATCGCCGTGAGCTGCTTCCTCATCTGGCCACTGCGTTTCACCTTTGAACGGCCGGAACTGGACGGTGTGTTTGGCTGGCTGTTTGCGGTGCTGGCCGGCTTCGACAAACCCTTCAACCAGGCGCCCTCACTGCACATCGCGCTGCTGGTGATCCTGTGGGTCATGTACCAGCGCCACACGCAAGGGTTCTGGCGTTGGGTGGTGCATGGCTGGTTCGCGTTGATCGGAATTTCGGTGCTGTCCACTTATCAACATCACTTTATTGACTTACCCACAGGCGCCCTCGCAGGCTGGTTATGCGTGTGGTTGTGGCCCGTGGAGCACCCGAGCCCGCTGTTGAATGCACGGCTTACGCGGGATTCGCAGCAGTGGCGGCTCGGCTTGCGTTACGGCGCGGGGTCGGTGGTGCTATTGATTGTGGCGCTGACCTTGGGGGGCGGGTGGCTCTGGCTGATCTGGCCGGCGGTTTCCCTTGGCCTGATAAAGGCAAACTACCTGGCGCTGGGCGCTGCGGGCTTTCAGAAACGCACCGATGGCCGTCTGACGCCCGCCGCACGCTGGTTGTATGCGCCCTACCTGGCGGCGGCGTGGATTAACTCGCGGTTGTGGACGCGTAAACATCCACAACCCGAGCAGGTTGTGGATAACGTCTGGCTTGGTCGAATTCCTACCGCTAGCGAACAGGGGTCATTCAAGGCCATCGTCGATCTCTGCGCCGAATTGCCGATTAATCCACAGAGCTGCGCTTATCAATGCATCCCTGTGCTCGACTTGATCGCCCCGACCCCCGCCGAATGCCTGCAAGCCGCGCAAGCCATCGAACGCCTGCGCCTGGGCGGGCCCGTGCTGGTGTGCTGCGCCCTGGGTTATTCGCGCAGCGCCACGGCGGTCGCCGCATGGTTGCTGCACAGTGGCCGCGCGGCCAGTGTCGAGGAAGCGCTGGCTATTATTCGTACAGCCAGGCCCCGCGTGGTCCTGCATCCCACTCACCGTGAAGCTCTGGAGGGTTTGCCCCATGCCTGCTGATATGGAACTCCAAGTGGTCGCCAGCCTTCTGCGCCGGGGCCGATCGCTCGATCAGTTATCCACAGGCCTGACCGTGGTCGGTGTGCTGTTCGGCCTGGCTCAATTGCTGATGGCGAGTATTTCGACAATCTGCCTGCTGCTCAGCCTGTGGATGATTATTCTCGGCCTGCTGCAAAAGTACTGGGCGCTACGCGTGGCTTTCGATGCCGACCTGTTCGCTCTGCTGGCCCGCGACCCCCAGCGCACACCCGATCTCGACCAGGCCTTGCAAACCCTCGGCCTGCAATCGCCCAAACGCGCCGGCCGGCCCTGGACCGAACGCCGTCGCGGCGCCCTTAAATTGTTGCGCAAGCAGGCTTGGCTGCTGGGCGCGCAAGTGCTGCTGACCTTGCTGGTGATACTCGCCAGCCCTTGGCTACCTTTTGCCGGATAAGGAATTCCCATGTTCGAACCTGTGGTCGCCACACTGATTACCTCGATGGCCCGCACCGTCACCGGCGCCCGTAGCCTGTGGCTGGGTTGCGCGCCGGTTCCGGTGCAACGCATTTACTTCGCCAACCACAGCAGCCACGGCGACTTTGTGCTGCTGTGGGCATCACTGCCGCAGAACCTGCGCAAATTCACGCGCCCGGTGGCCGGTAGCGATTACTGGAACAAAAGTGCTTTGCGCCGCTACATCATCAACCGTGTATTCAATGGCGTGCTGATCGACCGCGAGCGTAAAGACCCTGTGGATAACCCCTTGCAGCCCATGCTGGCTGCGCTTGAAGGCGGCGACTCGCTGATCATCTTCCCCGAAGGCACGCGCAACCTGGAAGACGGCCTGCTGCCGTTCAAAAGCGGCCTGTATCACCTGGCAAAAAGTTACCCACAGGCGGAATTGGTCCCCGTGTGGATAGCCAACCTCAACCGGGTCATGCCCAAGGGCCGCGTGCTGCCGCTGCCGTTGTTGTGCACCACCAGCTTCGGTACGCCGTTGCAATTGGAAGAAGGTGAAGACAAAGCCGCATTCCTTGCCCGTACCCGCGACGCCCTGCTTGCCCTCGCCCCGGAGCATGTCTGACATGGATAGCCAAACCCTGATGTTGTTCGGCGGGATCGGCGCGATCCTGGTGCTCGCCTCACTGATCGGACTGATCCTCAAACTGCGCACCCGTGGTACACCGAATGCGGTGATCGACAACCTCAACGCCCGCATCAACGCCTGGTGGGTAATGGTGGTGGTGATCGGCATTGCTTTCTGGCTCGGTACCGGCGCGGTGATCCTGCTGTTCTACGCGGTGTCGTTCTATGCCCTGCGCGAATTCCTCACCCTCACCCCCACGCGCCGCAGCGACTACCCGGCGCTGGTGGCCGCGTTTTACGTGGCCCTGCCCTTGCAATACGTGCTGATCTACTCGGACTGGTACGGGCTGTTCTCGATCTTTATCCCGGTGTATGTGTTCCTGCTGCTGCCGATCCTCGCGTCCCTCGGTGGCGACAGCACGCACTTCCTGGAGCGGGCCTCGAAAGTGCAATGGGGCCTGATGATCGCGGTCTTCTGCGTGTCATTCGTGCCGGCCCTGTTGACCCTCGACATCCCCGGTTATGAAGGCCGTAACCTCTTGCTGATCGCCTACCTGGTGATTGTGGTGCAACTGTCGGACGTACTGCAGTACGTGTGCGGCAAGCTGTTCGGCAAGCACAAGATCGCGCCCAACCTGTCGCCCTCCAAAACCGTCGAAGGCTTTATTGGCGGGATTCTGCTGTCGTCCCTGATCGGTGCGGCGCTGTGGTGGACTACGCCGTTTAATCCGTGGCAGTCGTTTTTGATCGCCTTGTTGATCAACCTGTTGGGTTTTGCCGGCGGCATTGTGATGTCGGCGATCAAGCGCGACCGGGGCGTTAAGGATTGGGGGCATATGATCGAAGGACATGGCGGGATGCTGGATCGTCTGGATTCGGTGTGTTTTGCCGCGCCGATTTTCTTTCACCTCGTTCGCTACTGGTGGACCTGAGCCATACAGCCTCAAGCCCAATGCGGATCAAATGTGGGAGCTGGCTTGCCTGCTCCCACACTGGTTTTGCAGTGTTTTCCAGTCCTCAGCCCGGCAAATGTCCCAGGGGCAAGGCGCCTGGGGTTTTCACGGTCTGGATCGCGAAGTTACTGCGAATATCCCTCACCCCCGGCAGCTTCAACAGGCTGCCGGTGACAAACCGCTCATACCCACGTAAGTCCGGCACCACCACCTGCAACAAAAAGTCCGACTCCCCCGACACCAGAAACGCCGAGATCACTTCGGGCAATGCCGTCACCGCCTCGCGAAAGGCATTCGCTTCGGTGTCGTTGTGCCGCTCCACCTTCACGCCGACAAACACCATCATGCCCAGCCCCACTTCGTCGCGGTCCAGCGTGGCCTGATAACCGCGAATCACCCCGGCGTCTTCCAACAATCGCACGCGGCGCAAACAGGGGGAGGCGGACAGACCGATCGCATCAGCCAGTTGCACATTGGTCAGGCGGCCGTCCCGTTGCAGCGCTTCGAGAATCTTGCGGTCAAAAGCGTCAAGCTTGATATTTGGCATAAGTGGATGGCCGTTGGCTGTATTGGTGGCAGATAGTGCCAAGACTAGACGCTTATCTGGCTGACTTCGCAAGCACCTGCCCCGCGTTTCAACTCTAGAATTGGCCGACAAATGGTGGGAGGTGAAACATGGCGCAGCTCTGGTTATTTCTGTTGGCCTTATCGGTGGCTTTCCTGTTGCCGGGGCCGGACATGATCCTGCTGCTGCAAACTGGCGCGCGCCAGGGCAAAGCCTTGGCGCTGACCACGACAATCGGCTTGGGGCTGGCCCGGGCATGCCATGTGGCGTTGGCAGGTATGGGCTTGGCGACGTTGTTCAAAGTGGCGCCGTGGACGTTCGACGTGGTGCGCCTCGGTGGCGCCGCCTACCTGTTATGGCTGGGCGTGCAATGCCTGCGTGCCAATGGGCTGACATCGTTCAACGAGAGCCAGGGCGCACCGTCGGTCCACGCCTGGCGCACGGCCTTTCAGCGCGGCCTGCTCACCAATC
This sequence comes from Pseudomonas sp. O39, assembly GCF_045447295.1. Taxonomy (NCBI): domain Bacteria; kingdom Pseudomonadati; phylum Pseudomonadota; class Gammaproteobacteria; order Pseudomonadales; family Pseudomonadaceae; genus Pseudomonas; species Pseudomonas sp. O39. The sequence goes on along the minus strand of NZ_JBJGXV010000021.1, from coordinate 38,142 downwards.
TGCTCAACCCCAAGGCCCTGCTGTTCTGCTCAGTGCTGCTGCCGCAATTCATCAACCCACAAGCAGGCCCGGTGGCGGCGCAGTTTGCGTTGCTCGGTGTAATCCTGGTGAGCGTCGGTTTCGTATTCGACTGCTGCTATGCCCTGGCCGGCGCGCGCATCGGCCACTGGCTGGCGCGCAATCGCTCGGCGCAGCGTGTGCAGCAGTGGTTATTTGGCAGTCTTTTGATTGGTTTTGCGGTGCGTCTTACGTTTGTGCAGCAGGCCTGAGCACGTCGGCAATTTCACGTCATCTTTTGTATCAAAGACGCGTGTAATATAGGCCGCACTTAGCCAGGGATGCTCACCATGCTCGATTCGTTGAAAGCGACCAGCCGCCGAATTCTCGGCGCTTTACTGACTGTGGTGAGTGCTCTCTTCGGCCAATGGCAACCGCCGCCCTGGCTGCGCACCCTCGGCCATGGCCTGACAAATGTGGGCCATAAAGCACGCGCCTACCCGCGTCAGGCCGGTGCCGGGGTGTTGGGTCTGGTGTTACTGGCCGCCGCCGGCTTCTATGGCTGGCAGTGGTACTCGCACCTGCCGCAACCGCACACCGTTGGCTATTCGCTGCACAAACCGAACCTGACTGATTACACCCAGCAACCACCGGTTGTGGATAACTTGCAGGTGCGTTTCGCCGAATCTGTGGCTCCACTGGCAGCCATTGGCAAGCCAGTCACCGAAGGCATCACCCTAAAACCTGAAGTGGCCGGCGCCTGGCGTTGGTCCGACGACCACACCTTGTTGTTCGTGCCGGAAAAAGACTGGCCCGTCGACGCCCATTACACCCTCGACCTGGCCAAGAAAAAGCTGCTGGCCGACGGTGTACTGCTCAACCAGTACAGCAGTCAGTTTTCCACTCAACCCTTCCGCGCCACCCTGGCGCAAAACGAGCTGTATCAAGACCCGTCCAACCCGACGTTGAAACAGCTGGTGGCGACTTTTCATTTTTCCCACCCGGTCGATGAAGACAGCCTGCGCAAGCGTGTATCGGTAACCCTCGGCAAAGGCCTGGCCTACCGCGATGCCCAGTTACCCAACCGCCCGGAAATCACCTTCGACGACACCAGGCTCAACGCCTACGTACGCTCCGCCGCCCTGGCCACGCCACTGGAAAGCACGCCCGTCAGCGCCAAGCTCGATGAAGGGATCAAGGCCCGCGACGGCGGCAACGCCAGCACCGCTCCGCTGGTCTCTGAGGTCACCGTGCCCGGTCGCTATCGCCTGACCTTTACCGGCGCCGAAGTGAGCTTTGTCGACAACGCGCGCGCTGAACCGGAACCCGTGCTGATGTTCAGCAGTTCCAGCGCCGTGGCCGATGACACCATCGCAGGTAAGGTCCAGGCCTGGCTGCTGCCGGAAAAAGCCCAGGACGATACCCGCCCCTATTACAGCAACGAGATCGACGATGCTCTGCTGGCCCGTAGTTCAAAGGTCACCCTGACCCACGTGCCCAGCGTCGAACCACTGAATACGCTTCACGCCTTCAAGTTCAAGGCTCCCGCAGGCCGCGCGCTGTATGTGCGCGTTCCCGCGAACCTGGAAGCCATCGGCGGCTACCTGGCGAAAGACCCTACAGCGTCGCTGATCAGCATGCCGGCGTACCCACGCACTTTGCAGTTCCTGTCTGACGGCGCCTTGCTCAGCCTCAACGGCGAAAAACGCCTGGGCTTCATGGCCCGCGGCGTGCCCGGCGCCCATGTGGAAATCGCCCGCCTGCTGCCCAATCAGTTGCAGCACCTGGTGGACCAGAGCAGCGGCAGCTTCGCCCGTCCGAATTTTGGCAATGATTACTTCGACCGTATGGTGGAGCGTCAGTCGCTGGATATTCCGCTGTCGTCCAATGACCCGGCGAAAACCGTCTACGACAACGTCGACCTGAGCCACTACCTCACCGCCAACGGCGGTCGTCGCGGCATCTTTGTGCTCAAGCTCAGCCCTCAGGATGACCCCGCCGAGCGCACGTTCGATTACTCACGCAGCAGCACCAGCGACTTGCGTTTCATCGTGGTCACCGACCTTGGCATCATCGCCAAACGCTCCAGCGACGGCAGCCATGATGTGTACGTGCAGTCCATTGGCAACGGTTCGCCGGTGGCCGACGCACAAGTCGACATCATTGGTCGTAACGGTTTGCCGGTCAGCAGCGGCCGCACCGATGCCGAAGGCCATGCGCATTTCGCCAAGCTGGATGAACTGCGCCGTGAGAAAACGCCGCTGATGTATGTCGTCACTCGCGGCAATGACCAGTCGTTCCTGCCGATTGCCCGTCAGTCGCAACAGCTGGATTTGTCGCGCTTTGATGTAGGCGGTTTGGAAGAAGACGGCGCGATTGATCGCCTCAGCGCCTACCTGTTCACCGACCGCGGCCTGTATCGGCCCGGCGAAACGGCGCACCTGGGCATGATCGTGCGCAGCGGCAATTGGAAAGGCGCATTACAAGGCCTGCCGGTGGAGCTGCAAATCACCGACCCACGTGGCCTGGAAGTCATTCGCCAGCCGCTGAAACTGTCCACCAGCGGTTTTGAAACCTTTGATTTCCCCAGCAGCGAAGTCGCCCCCGCCGGGGATTACACCGCGACCTTGCAGTTGATTGGCCAGAAAAACACGCGCACCGACCTGGGCAGTGTCAGCTTCAAGGTCCGCGATTTCGAGCCAGACCGCATGAAGGTCAGCCTGAGCCTGCACGACACTCCGGTGTTGGGCTGGATTCCACCGGACCAGGTGGTGGCCAAAGTCACCGCGATGCACCTGTTCGGCGCCCCGGCGTCCGGCCGTCGCGTCACCGCCAAAATGTCCCTGAGCCCCACGCTGGCGGCCTTCGACCGTTACCCCGATTACCGCTTCCGCCTCAACGATTCGCTGGAAGAAGCCAGCACCGAAGACCTGGCGGAAACCACTGTCGACGACAACGGCCAGGCGGTGCTCGACCTCAACTTGCAACGCTTCGCCAACAGCACCTATCGCCTGCAAGTGATGACCCAAGTGTTCGAAGCTGAAGGTGGCCGTAACGTTGCAGCGCAAAATGCGCTGCTGGTGTCATCCGCACCTTATCTGGTCGGTGTGAAAAGTCAGGATTCGCTGTCGTACGTCGCCAAAGACGCCCCACGCCAAGTGCAATGGCTGGCCGTGGCGCCGGACCTTACACCCGTGGCGGTGGACGGCCTGACCAGCGAAGTCATCGAGCACCGCTATGTGTCGGTGCTGGTAAAACAGTCCAACGGCACCTACAAGTACGAGTCGCGCATCAAGAACATCAGCCAACCGGCCTCGCCGCTGGTGATGACCAAGGAAGGCGCCAAGCAGACCCTGAACACCGGCACGCCGGGCGATTTCACCCTGCAACTCAAGGACGCCAACGGCAACCTGCTCAACCAGATCGACTACAGCGTGGCCGGGCGCGGCAACACCTCGCGCTCCCTGGAGCGTAACGCCGAGTTGCAATTGCGCCTGGATAAACGCAGCTACGCCACGGGTGACGAGATCGCAATCAGCATTCGCGCGCCATACACCGGCGCCGGCTTGATCACCATCGAGCGTGACAAGGTTTACACACAGCAGTGGTTCAAGGCCGACAGCACCAACAGCGTGCAACATATCCGCGTGCCTGCAGGGCTCGAGGGCAATGCCTACGTCAACGTGCAGTTCGTGCGGGACATCGGCTCGTCCGAGGTCTACATGAGCCCGTTGTCCTATGGCGTGGTGCCGTTCAGCATCAACCTGGATGCACGGCGCATGGCGCTGAAAGTCGAAGGCCCGGCGAAGATTGAGCCGGGGCAGACCCTGGATATCAAGGTCACTGCCGACCGCCCAGGCCGCGCGGTGGTCTACGCGGTGGACGAAGGTATCCTGCAAGTGGCGCGCTATCAGACGCCAGACCCATTGGGCTTCTTCTTCCAGAAGCGTGCGCTTGAAGTCGGCACCAGTCAGATTCTTGACCTGATCTTGCCGGAATTCAGCCGCCTGCTCAGTGGGGCGGCGCCCGGCGGCGATACAGAAGGCGGCCTGGCCAATCATCTGAACCCGTTCAAGCGTAAACATCAGCCGCCGGTGGCCTGGTGGTCCGGACTGGTGGACTTGCCCGCCGGTGAAACCGTGCTGCATTACCAGGTGCCGGACAGCTTCAACGGCAAGCTGCACCTGTTTGCGGTGGCGGTGGATGCCGACAGCGTCGGTGTCAGCGAGGCCAATACCGAGGTGCGCGGGCCGATTGTGATAACGCCGAACGTACCGGCTTTTGTGGCGCCGGGAGATGTGTTCAATGTAAGCGCCGGGGTGTTCAGCAACCTGGATGCTGCGGCGGATGTGAAGTTTGAAGTGCAGACCAGCGACGGCCTCAACGTGCAGGGCGACAAGGGCAGCACCTTGTCCCTGCAACCGCGCAAGGAAGGCACGGCAGAGTTCAAGATCAAGGTCGGCGAAACCCTCGGCTCGGCGGACCTGCGTTTTATCGCGGTATTGCCGGACGGCAAACGCATCCAGGTCGCGGAAACCACGTCGATCCGCCCACTGAGCGAGCATCGCGTGGCCCTGAGCCTGGGCCGCTTCGACAGCGCCAGCAAAGAACTCAAGCCAACGCGTGAACTGTTCAGCCAATTGCGTGATGTGCAACTGGGTGTGGCGGCCTCGCCGCTGGTGTGGGCCAACGGCCTCAAGCATTACCTGGATGACTACGGGTATGCCTGCACCGAGCAACTGGTGTCCAAGGCCATGCCGGCGTTGATCTGGGGTGGCACTGCGCCAGAAGCCGAGCAAGCGTTCAGCGGCGCGGTACGCATGCTGCGCCAACGCCAGAACTCGGCCGGCGGCTTTGGCTTGTGGGCGGCCAACCCGGACGTGGCGCCGTACGCCAGTCTGTACGCCACTGACTTCCTGATCGAAGCCAGGGAGCGCGGGCTACCGGTGCCGGAAGACCTGCTGGTACGCGCCAACACGTATCTGACAGACCTGGCCAATGGTCCGAGCGAAGGCCTGTCGGAATTGCGCAACCGTGCCTACGCCAGCTACTTGCTGAGCCGTCAGGGGATTCTGGTGAGCGGCGCCCTGAGCGATATCCGCGAGCGCTACGAGAACTACTTCAAGGACACCTGGCAGAACGACCTGGGCGCCGCCTACCTGGCTGCCAGCTACAAGCTGCTTAAGCAAGATCGCCAGGCGGATGCATTGTTCCGCAAAATCCCGTGGCGTTCCCTTGTGGATAAGTGGGACAGCGATGGCCTGTACTACGACCCGCTGGTGCACGATGCTGAACACTTGCACCTGCTGGCGCGTCATTTCCCCGAGTTGCTGGGCGATGTGCCGACGGCGTTGCTGGACAAACTCGGCAAGCGCCTCAACGAACAGCGTTACAACTCGCTGTCGGCCGCCCTGTTGCTGCGCGCTCTGGATAACTACGGCCAGCGTGCGCAAAGCGACATGACCCTCAAGGCCACCGCCTGGTTGGGTGACAAGCAACAGCAACTGCTGGAAATGGCCGGCCAGCCACCGCGCGCCGCCGTGCCGGGCAGCACGCAGAAACTGGTGATGGAAAAAACCGACGGCCCGGCCGCGTTCTACATGCTCAGCGAAGCCGGCTTCGACAAAGGTACCCAGCTCAAGCCAATCAACAACGGCCTGGAAATCATCCACGAGTACCTCGACCTTAAAGGCGAGCCAGTGAGCAAAGTCGCAGTAGGCGATGAGTTCCTGGTGCGTCTGCGTCTGCGCGCCACCGACCGTGATCAAGTGCAGCAAGTGGCCGTGGTCGACCTGCTGCCGGGTGGCGTCGAGCCTGTGTATAACTTGCCGCCGGAGCCGGAGGCCGCCAGTACCGATGAAAGCGAGGGTGAAGACTCCGAATACGCCGAAACCGCAGACGGCGAAGAAGCGGACGCCTGGCAGGCGCCCATCGGCGAGACCGAGTTGAGCAATTGGCAGCCGGACTATGTGGATGTGCGTGACGATCGCGTAGTGTTGTACGGCACCGCGCTGCGCGATGTAGGCACGTTCGTCTACCGCGTACGCGCCACCAACGCAGGTACGTTCAATACGCCACCGGCCTATGCCGAAGGTATGTACGAAACCACCCTGCAAGGGCGCGGCAAAGTAGGCCAGCTTGAAATTACCAAGCCTTAAGCGCCTGACGCCGCTGCTGGCAGCGGCGGTGGTACTGGCGGGGCTGCGGCTGTGGCCCCATGCCCCGCTGGAACACGCCGTGACCTCGTCACGGGTAGTGCTGGCCGACGACGGCTCGCTGCTGCGCATGACGTTGGCGGACGACGGACAGTACCGCCTGTGGCTGCCCCTCGAGCGTATGTCGCCGTCACTGGTCGAGGCGTTGCTGCTCAAGGAAGACCGCAATTTCTACTGGCACCCGGGTATCAATCCCCCCGCGTTGCTGCGCGCGGCCGCGACCACCTACAGCGGCGGCCAGCGCCAGGGCGGCTCGACACTGAGCATGCAACTGGCGCGGCGCCTGTGGGACCTCAACACTCGCCAAGTACCGGGCAAGTTGCAGCAGATGGCGTTGGCGCTGTGGCTGGAAGCGCGCTACAGCAAGCACGACATCCTTGAGGCGTACCTGAACCTGGCGCCCATGGGCGGCAATATCGAAGGTGCCGAAGCGGCCAGTCGCATTTATTTCGGCAAGTCGGCGGCGCAGTTGTCGTTGTCCGAAGCCTTGGCGCTGGCGGTGATTCCGCAACAGCCGGGTCGGCGCGCGCGCTTCGGGCCATCGCTGCAAAACGCACGGCTGCGGTTGATGACCGAATGGCGCGAAACTTATCCACAGGACCCGCGCAACGACAGTTTGCTCGACTTGCCCCTGGAGGCGCGCAACCGCCAGCAGATTCCTTTTCTGGCGCCACATGTGAGTGAACAACTGTTGGCGTCCCAGGCCGGCAACGAACTCAACACCACCCTTAACCTGCCCTTACAGCAATTGCTCGAACGCCTGATCACAGGCTTTATTGCCGAACGGCGCAGCACAGGTGTGGAAAACGCCACAGCGATCCTGATCGACAGTCGCGACCAGAGCGTCAAGGCCTTGGTGGGTTCGGCGGATTACTTATCCACAAGCATCCACGGCCAGGTCAACGGAGTGTTGTCCCGCCGCTCACCTGGGTCGACGCTCAAGCCATTTCTGTATGGGCTGGCGCTGGATCAGGGGGTGATCCACCCCATGAGTATCCTCAAGGACTTGCCGAGTAACTTCGGCTACTTCCAGCCGGAAAATTTCGACGGTAGCTTTGTCGGGCCGCTGACAGCGCGGGATGCTTTGATCCGTAGTCGCAACATCCCGGCGGTATGGCTCGCCAGCCAAGTGCAGTCGCCTTCGCTGTATGGGTTGCTGCAACGTGCCGGCATCAAAGGGTTGCGCAACGAAAGCCATTACGGCCTGGCGCTGGCCTTGGGCGGCGGCGAGATGACGCCGGAAGAGCTGGCGCGTCTGTATGTGATGCTGGCCGGCGACGGGCATTTGCGGCCGTTGCGGTATTTGCAGGAGCAACCGCAATCCACGGGCGCGCAGCTGCTCACGCCCCAAGCCGCGTTTATGGTGCGCGACATGCTTCGGCGCAACCCACGCCCGGACGGTTTGCCCGGCCGCCACTGGCGCACCGCCTGGAAAACCGGCACGTCCTGGGGCTTTCACGATGCCTGGAGCGCAGGCTTGGTCGGCCCGTACGTGCTGGTGGTGTGGGTGGGTAACTTTGATGGCCGACCGAACCCGGCTTTTATCGGTGCCAAGACCGCTGCGCCGTTGTTCTTTCGGATCGCCGACGCCTTGCCTCTGGCGCTGCCCAATGTCGTGATTAAAGCCGACAAACCGCCCGCCGGGCTGGTGCGCATCGATGTGTGCGCCGCCTCCGGCGAGTTACCCAACCACTGGTGCCCGCAAACTCGCAAGACTTGGTACATTCCCGGCGTGTCACCGATTCGCGTGTCTAACCTGCACCGCCCGGTACTGATCGACACGCGTACGGGCAAGGCCGCGTGCCCACCGTTCGATGCGCAATACACCCGCGAAGAAGTCTTCGAGTTCTGGCCCAGTGACGTGCAGCGCCTGTACCGTGCGGCTGGCCTGCCTCGACGTACGCCGCCCAACGTAATGAAGAACTGCCAACCCAACCGCATCAGCGATCAAAGCGAAGCGCCGCAGATACGCTCGCCGCTGACGCAAGTGAGTTATCAGTTGCGCCTGTCCCAGCCCCAGGAAAGTATCCCGCTCACTGCCAACGCGGCCAGCGATGCGGCGACGCTGTATTGGTTTGCCAACCAGACCCTGATCGGCCAGGGCCCGCCACAAACCACACTGAACTGGCGGCCGGGCAAGTCGGGGGAATACCGGTTGCGGGTCAGTGATGATCAGGGGCGCAGTGCGAGCCGGGGGTTGAAGGTGGAATTTGTGCCGTGATCAGGCGTCTTCGTCGCCGAAACCGGCTTTACCGACGCGCTTTGCAAAATGGTTGTACGCCGCACCCAGCTTCCGTTGCTCGAAGATTGAAAACACCAAGGTACCCAGCAGGATCAGCATCCACACCAGAAACAGCTTCAAGGTATCCACCTGAGCAACGAACAGCAGTAAGGTCACTACGCCGCCGATGATCATGCCCAGCCCCATCCACGCCCCCAGGACACGGCCGACGGCCAGGCGCATGCCTTGGGGCAGGACAAGGCGGGTTGCCATCATCACCACGATGAGCGTCAGGAAGAAGCCAAACGCGGCCATGAAGGGAATCGGGAAACCGCCCTCGCGGTACAACCAGGCCAGCAGTCGATACACCGGGCCCAATGGCTCCATCTGTTGATAGGTATCGGGGCCCGGCAAATGCAATTGGGCAAAATGCGCAGGCGTCATGGCCATGATGCCAACCCCGATCATCCCTATGATTGCGGCATAGAAACCGCCGGCGCGCCACAATGGCGCCAGCACCCGGGTATTTTCCACATCCTGGGTTTGCGAAAGGCCGAACACCGCGTTGCGCTGTTTGCCCTGGGCGATCACCGGCTTGCCCTCGTGCTCGCAGGCGTCGCCGATCAGCATCACATCCAGGTCCTGGACCAGCAGGATTTCACCTTGGCGTCGTGAGCTGCCGACGAGTTCATAGTCGTCAGGCGATTTGTTGCCGAACAGGTCAATACCCTCGGCCATCACGCGGATCTCACCTGTGGCGTCCTGTAGCCGAAAGTCATTGCAGCGCGCCTCTCCGGACACCCGGCTCCAACTCCAGCGGCCGTCGTCGTCTTTCTTGCCGTCTTCGACAATCCAGACATACCCCACGCATGGCGTGCCATTGACCGGCGACAGCAGGGTCTTGTCAGCAATCACTGTGCCGCGTACCTCCACCAGACCCATCGCCAGCGACCGAATCTGGCTGGTGGCCAGCCGCTGTTCGGTTTTGTAAAAGTTGGGACCAAAGCTCGCCAGCAAGCCGACCAGAATGCCGACTGGAAAAAACAGCGCGATGAAGAGGTTCGGGGCATACACAATCAAACTGATAAAACCCGCGACCAACGCCAGTGCCAGCAGGGTTTTCCACAGCGGTTTTTTCACAACCTCACCGACCTGAGTGGTTTTCATGCCCCGGGCACCTCAAGCTTCACACCCTCGTAGCGGGTTTCTTCAGCACTGATGGCCAACAACGGAATGCGCTGATAGCTGAGCATTCGCGCAAAGAACAGATCGGGGAACACCGCGATGGCGATGTTGTAGAGGTTGACCGACTCGTTGAAGAACTCACGTCGGTCGGCAATTCGCTCCTCCACGGCCGAGATGGCCTGCTGCAACTCAACCATGTTCGGTCCTGAGATCAGCGCGGGGTAACTCTCCGCCACCGCAATCACCGACTTGAGTGCCGCATTGAGCTGGTTGGACGCGTCGACCTTGTCGTTAAGGCTGCTGGCGTTGAGGTATTGAGTCCGCGCGTCGCTGAGGCGGGTGAACAGCGCGTTCTCATGGTTCATGGCGGTCTGCACCACGCGCATCAAGTCGGGAATCTGGTCGGCCCGTTGCTTGAGCAGTACGTCGATGTTGGCGAACGCCTTATCCACATCGTTACGCCGCATCACCAGGCCGTTATAGACCCCGACCATCCAGCCGACCAGGCCCACGACAATGATCAGCACGACAATGCCGGCGATTAGCAGTTCTATGTTCATGGTGACGGCGTCCCTGGCTGAGTTATCCACAGGGAAGCATTCTAGGGGTTAGCCTGACTGCGCGCCCGGTAGTAGCCCACAGATTCGACAAGAGGTCGTTGATTCAACGAGCCGCTCGCCGTTACTCAGTAAACTCGATGTAGCTGGACTCCCCACCGCCTGTCGCACCCGACAACCATCCCCATACAAACGTCAACGTGGTGCGCCCGGCATGATCAACGCCTACCGTGCCGCGAGACCAACCGGCGAGGAGTTCACCTTCGGTGGTCAAGCATTGGTAAAGAAGTTCGAGGGTGTTGGGGCCTGTTACGCGCCCGACCTGCTGACCCATGCGTATCCGGCCGCCTTGGTAAGTGCCCGAAATGGCATCTCCTTCCACCTGGTAATGAAATACCGTCCCTGAGCCGGAAAGCCCTTGAGTGTTGTTCGCGACCGTAAATCGGCGATTGTTCAAGCGCTCGTGGACGCGGGAGGAGGTTTGCATCGAATCGCATCCTTTCGTTGGAGCCTGAAGGCCTTGCGGGCCTCCAGGCGCGTGGCGTGTTACTCCACCGTCACCGACTTCGCCAGGTTACGCGGCTGGTCCACGTCGGTGCCCTTGAGCACCGCTACGTAGTACGACAGCAACTGCAGCGGGATGGTGTAGAGGATCGGCGACAGGGTGTCGTGGATGTGCGGCATGTTGATGACGTGGGTGCCTTCACCATTGGTCATACCGGCTTTCTCGTCGGCGAACACGATCAGTTGGCCGCCACGGGCACGCACTTCCTGCAGGTTGGATTTGAGTTTTTCCAGCAGTTCGTTGTTCGGCGCGACGGTTACCACCGGCATGTCGTCATCCACCAGGGCCAGCGGGCCATGTTTCAGCTCACCGGCCGGGTAGGCTTCGGCGTGGATGTAGGAGATTTCCTTGAGTTTCAGCGAGCCTTCCATGGCCACCGGGTACTGCGCGCCACGGCCGAGGAACAGGGTGTGGTTTTTGTCGGCGAACAGTTCGGCGACTTTTTCCACGGTGCTGTCCATGGCCAGGGCTTCACCCAGGCGGGTCGGCAGGCGGCGCAGTTCTTCCACCAGGGTGGCTTCGACGCCTTCGGCGAGGGTGCCGCGAACCTGGCCCAGGGACAGGGTCAGCAGCAACAGGCCTACCAGTTGGGTGGTGAAGGCTTTGGTGGACGCCACGCCGATTTCGCGACCGGCCTGGGTCAACAGGGTCAGGTCGGACTCGCGCACCAGGGAGCTGATGCTGACGTTGCAGATCGCCAGGCTGGCGAGGAAGCCCAGCTCTTTGGCGTTGCGCAGTGCGGCCAGGGTGTCGGCGGTTTCGCCGGACTGGGAGATGGTCACAAACAGGGTGTCTGGCTGCACCACGACCTTGCGGTAGCGGAATTCGCTGGCGACTTCGACCTGGCAAGGGATGCCGGCCAGTTCTTCCAGCCAGTAACGCGCAACCATACCCGCGTGGTAGCTGGTGCCGCAGGCGACGATCTGCACGTTGCGCACTTTGGCGAACAACTCGGCCGCTTGCGGGCCGAATGCATTGACCAGCACTTGGTTCTGGCTCAGGCGACCTTCCAGGGTGCGTTGCACCACGGAAGGTTGCTCGTGGATTTCCTTGAGCATGAAGTGGCGGAACGCACCTTTGTCGGCGGCTTCGGCGCCGTCGCGGTATTGCACGGCTTCGCGTTCGACGGAATTGCCGTTGACGTCCCAGATCGCCACGCTTTCACGGCGGATGTCGGCGATATCGCCTTCTTCCAGGTACACGAAGCGGTCGGTGACCTGGCGCAGGGCCAGTTGGTCGGAGGCGAGGAAGTTTTCCCCCAGGCCCAGGCCGATCACCAACGGGCTGCCACTGCGGGCGGCAACCACGCGGTCGGGTTGGCTGGCGCTGACCACGGCCAGGCCGTAGGCGCCGTGCAGTTCCTTGACGGTGGCCTTGAGGGCAACGGTCAGGTCGCCGAGGTCCTTGAGCTTGTGGTTCAGCAGGTGAGCGATGACTTCGGTGTCGGTGTCCGAGGTGAACACGTAGCCCAGGCCCTTGAGCTGTTCGCGCAGCACTTCGTGGTTTTCGATGATGCCGTTGTGCACCACCGCCAGGTCACCGGAGAAGTGCGGGTGGGCATTACGCTCGCACGGCGCGCCGTGGGTGGCCCAGCGGGTGTGAGCAATGCCCAGACGGCCGACCAGCGGCTCGCCGAGCAGCGCTTGCTCCAGCTCAGCGACCTTGCCCGGGCGACGCATGCGCTCAAGCTTGCCGGCGTTGGTGAAAACGGCCACACCGGCGCTGTCGTAGCCGCGGTATTCCAGGCGCTTGAGGCCTTCGAGCAAGATGGCGGTGACGTTGCGTTCAGCGACTGCGCCTACAATTCCACACATGGTATGTCTCCTAGATGATTGCCGCGCATATCAGCGTAATGCCGCGGGCTTGAATCTGGTCGCGGGCCTCAAGCGGCAGGCGATCATCGGTGATAAGGGTATGGACGCTGCTCCAGGGCAGTTCCAGGTTGGGAATCTTGCGGCCAATCTTGTCGGATTCGACCATCACCACCACTTCACGCGCGACCTCGGCCATCACACGGCTCAGGCCCAACAATTCGTTGAAGGTGGTAGTACCGCGCTCCAAATCGATGCCGTCAGCGCCGATGAATAATTGATCAAAGTCGTAGGAACGCAGCACTTGCTCGGCGACCTGGCCCTGGAACGAATCCGAATGCGGGTCCCAGGTGCCGCCCGTCATCAACAGCACCGGCTCGTGTTCCAGTTCGCTCAAGGCGCTGGCCACGTGCAGGGAGTTGGTCATTACGACCAGACCCGGCTGGTGGCCCAGCTCAGGGATCATGGCGGCGGTGGTGCTGCCGCTGTCGATGATGATGCGCGCGTGTTCACGTAGACGCATGACGGCTGCACGGGCGATGGCGCGCTTGTAGGCCGAAATGGGCTGGGCGGCATCGCCCACCAGTTCCTGGGGCATGGTGATCGCGCCACCGTAACGGCGCAGCAACAGGCCGTTGCTCTCCAGAGCGGCCAGGTCCTTGCGGATGGTCACTTCTGAGGTTTCGAAACGTTTGGCCAATTCGTCCACGCTGACTTCGCCCTGTTCATTGAGCATCGTCAGAATGTTGTGGCGTCGTTGGGGTGTATTTCGTTTCGACATGATGATCTTAAGTTTCGTTTCGAAAGATAACGAAGGCAATCAAAACCTATTGGCAGGAAATCGTCAAGCAGATCGAAAAGTCTTTTTGATACAACACTGAGCAAAATGTGGGAGCGGGCTTGCTCGCGAATGCGGTGTGTCAGTCAACTTTTCAGTGCCTGACCCGACGCTTTCGCGAGCAAGCCCGCTCCCACATTTGAACTGTGCTGATTTCGACTCTGTGGATAACTCAGGTCTTTTTGATTTTGACCGGGCGTTTCCAACCGTCGATGTTGCGCTGGCGGGCTCGGGCTACTGCCAGTTGAGACTTATCCACATCCTGATTGATGGTGGAGCCCGCAGCAGTGTTGGATCCATCGCCGATGGTGACGGGTGCAATCAGCGAGTTATTCGAGCCAATGAATACATCCTCACCAATCGTCGTCTGATACTTGTTGGCGCCATCGTAGTTGCAGGTGATTGCACCTGCGCCGATGTTGCTGCGAGCACCGATGACCGCATCACCCAGATAGGCCAGGTGGCCGGCCTTGGCATCGTCGCCCATACGCGCATTTTTCAGTTCGACGAAATTACCTACATGTGCCCTGGCGCCGAGCACGCTGCCCGGACGCAACCGCGCAAATGGACCGGCATCGCTGCCCTCGCCCATCACCGCACCTTCAATATGGCTGTTGGCTTTGACCACCACGCCCTTGCGCAGGGTGCTGTCCTTGATCACGCAGTTCGGGCCAATCACCACGTCGTCTTCAATGATCACGCGGCCTTCGAGGATCACGTTGATATCAATCAGCACGTCGCGGCCGACAGTAACCTCACCGCGAACATCAAAACGCGCCGGGTCGCGCAAGGTCACACCTTGCGCCATCAAGCGGCGGCCTTCGCGCAATTGGTAGTGGCGCTCCAGTTCTGCAAGCTGCTTGCGGTCGTTGGCGCCCTGCACTTCCATAGGGTCGTGGGGCTGCTCGGTGGCAACCAGCAGGCCATCGCTCACGGCCATTTCGATGACGTCGGTGAGGTAATACTCGCCCTGGACGTTGTTGTTGGACAGACGGCTCATCCAGTCAGCAAGCTTGTTGGCAGGGACGGCGAGAATGCCGGTATTGCCTTCGGTAATAGCACGCTGGGCTTCAGTGGCATCTTTGTGTTCAACGATGGCCGCAACCTTGCCGTCGGCATCGCGCACGATGCGGCCATAGCCGGTAGGGTCCTCCAGCTCGACGGTGAGCAGGCCCATCTGGCCAGGGACTACGTGCTTGAGCAGGCGTTGCAGGGTTTCCACTTCGATCAGCGGCACGTCGCCATAAAGAATCAGCACAGTATCGGCACTGATGAACGGCACGGCTTGCGCGGTGGCGTGGCCGGTACCGAGTTGTTTGTCCTGCAATACGAAATTCAGGTCATCCGCAGCCAGGCGTTCACGCACCACATCGGCACCGTGGCCAATCACCACGTGAATCCGCTGCGGGTCCAGTTGCCGGGCGCTGTGGATAACATGGCCAAGCATGGAGTTGCCCGCTACGGGGTGCAGCACCTTGGGCAGGGCCGAACGCATGCGGGTGCCCTGGCCTGCGGCGAGGATGACAATTTCAAGAGACATGAATGGCTACCAATCCTGGGCGGTCCGGCTTCAGACCAGAGAAGTGTTTTGCTAAAAAAGAAAAAGGGTAGCCGAGGCTACCCTTTTTAATCAATCGCGCTTGAAGCATGGCGGCTGGGCCGCTTACTTCTTGCGGATCTGCTGGAGCGTGCGCAGCTGAGCTGCAGCTTCGGCCAGACGTACAGCAGCAGCGCTGTAGTCGAAGTCCGCGCCCTTTTCGTTCAGGGCCTTCTCGGCAGCCTTGACGGCTTCCTGAGCGGAGGCTTCATCCAGGTCGCCAGCACGTTGCACGGTGTCGGCAAGTACCTTGACCATGTTCGGCTGAACCTCGAGGAAACCACCGGAGATGTAAAACACCTCCTTTTCCCCGCCTTGCTTGGTCAGAGTGATCGGACCTGGCTTCAAGCTGGTGATCAATGGCGCGTGGCCCATGGCAATACCCAGGTCACCGAGTTCGCCGTGTGCAATCACCATTTCTACCAGACCGGAGAAGATTTCCCCTTCCGCGCTGACGATATCGCAATGGACTGTCATAGCCATCTGATTGCCTCAACCTGATGAGCGCCCGTTGCCGGGCGCCGGGATTACAGTTTCTTGGCTTTCTCGATCGCTTCTTCGATGCCGCCGACCATGTAGAACGCTTGTTCTGGCAGGTGGTCGTAGTCACCGTTGAGGATGCCTTTGAAGCCAGCAATGGTGTCTTTCAGGGAAACGTATTTACCCGAGGCACCGGTGAAGACTTCAGCCACGAAGAACGGCTGCGACAAGAAACGCTGGATCTTACGAGCACGGTTTACCAACTGCTTGTCGGCTTCCGACAGCTCGTCCATACCCAGGATCGCGATGATGTCCTTCAGTTCTTTGTAACGCTGCAGCACGTACTGAACGCCGCGAGCGGTGTCGTAGTGCTCCTGGCCGATCACGTTCGGATCCAGCTGGCGCGAAGTCGAGTCGAGTGGATCGACCGCTGGGTAGATACCCAGGGAAGCGATGTCACGGGACAGAACGACGGTGGCGTCCAAGTGGGCGAAGGTGGTCGCTGGCGACGGGTCGGTCAAGTCATCCGCAGGTACGTATACCGCTTGGATCGAGGTGATCGAACCTTCTTTGGTCGAAGTGATACGTTCTTGCAGAACGCCCATCTCTTCAGCCAGAGTCGGCTGGTAACCTACTGCCGAAGGCATACGGCCCAGCAGTGCGGATACTTCAGTACCGGCCAGGGTGTAACGGTAGATGTTGTCGACGAACAGCAGAACGTCGTTACCTTCGTCACGGAACTTCTCGGCCATGGTCAGGCCAGTCAGTGCTACGCGCAGACGGTTACCCGGCGGCTCGTTCATCTGACCGTAAACCAGTGCCACTTTGTCCAGAACGTTGGAGTCCTTCATCTCGTGGTAGAAGTCGTTACCCTCACGAGTACGCTCACCCACACCGGCGAACACGGAATAACCGCTGTGCTCGATGGCGATGTTACGGATCAGTTCCATCATGTTTACGGTTTTGCCTACACCGGCACCACC
Organism: Pseudomonas sp. O39; assembly: GCF_045447295.1. NCBI lineage: Bacteria > Pseudomonadati > Pseudomonadota > Gammaproteobacteria > Pseudomonadales > Pseudomonadaceae > Pseudomonas > Pseudomonas sp. O39. The sequence goes on along the minus strand of NZ_JBJGXV010000021.1, from coordinate 21,693 downwards.
GAACAGACCGACTTTACCGCCTTTGGCGAACGGGCAAACCAGGTCGATAACCTTGATGCCGGTTTCCAGCAGATCGTTGCCGCCAGCTTGCTCGGCGAACGAAGGTGCCGGACGGTGAATGCCCCAGCGCTCTTCGGTGTCGATCGGGCCAGCTTCGTCAATCGGGTTGCCCAGTACGTCCATGATCCGGCCCAGGGTCGCTTTACCGACCGGTACGGAGATGGCAGCGCCAGTGTCCAGAACATCCAGACCGCGCTTCAAGCCTTCGGTGGAACCCATTGCAATGGTACGAACCACGCCGTCGCCCAGCTGCTGCTGAACTTCCAGAGTGGTGCCTGCATCGCTTTGTACTTTCAAAGCGTTGTAGATGCTCGGTACGCTGTCGCGTGGAAATTCCACGTCGATAACGGCGCCGATGATTTGAACGATACGTCCGCTACTCATAGCTGGATCCTCTGAATATTTGAACCGTTAAACCGCGGCAGCGCCGCCGACGATTTCCGAGATCTCTTGGGTGATCGCAGCCTGACGCGCCTTGTTGTAGATCAGCTGCAAATCGCTGATCAGATCACCGGCGTTATCGGTAGCGTTTTTCATCGCGATCATCCGCGCCGCTTGTTCAGCTGCGTTGTTCTCGACCACCGCCTGGTACACCTGCGACTCCACGTAGCGCACCATCAAGCCGTCAAGCAGCTCTTTGGCGTCTGGTTCGTAGAGGTAGTCCCAGTGGTGCTTGAGTTCCTGATCCGGAGTCGCCACCAGTGGAATCAATTGCTCCACGGTTGGCTGCTGGGTCATGGTGTTGATGAACTTGTTGGATACCACGGACAGGCGGTCAATCCGGCCTTCCAGGTACGCATCCAGCATCACCTTCACACTGCCGATCAAATCATTGATCGACGGCTCTTCACCCAGGTGGCTGATAGCTGCAACGACGTTACCGCCGAAGTTGCGGAAAAAGGCCGCACCCTTGCTACCAACAACACACAGATCGATCTCGACGCCCTTTTCGCGGTTTACCGCCATGTCCTTGACCAGGGCCTTGAACAGGTTGGTATTCAAACCACCGCACAAACCACGGTCACTGCTCACTACCACATAACCCACACGCTTAACTTCGCGGTCGATCATGAACGGGTGGCGGTATTCCGGGTTGGCGTTGGCCAGATGCCCAATTACCTGGCGGATACGCTCCGCATAAGGACGGCTAGCAGCCATGCGCATTTGTGCCTTGCGCATTTTGCTGACCGCCACTTTTTCCATGGCGCTGGTAATTTTTTGCGTGCTTTTGATGCTCGCAATCTTACTGCGAATCTCTTTTGCGCCTGCCATGTAACACCTATCAGGTTAGCAAGCGGGAACCTTGCGGCTCCCGCTGCGGCTTACCAGGTTTGGGTGGCCTTGAACTTCTCGATACCGGCTTTCATGCCAGCGTCGATATCGTCATTGAAGTCACCCTTCACGTTGATCTTCGCCATCAATTCGGCGTGATCGCGGTTGAAGTAAGCAATCAGCGCTTGTTCGAAGCTGCCGATCTTGGTGATTTCAACGTCGGTCAGGAACCCACGCTCAGCGGCATACAGCGACAACGCCATGTCAGCGATCGACATTGGGGCGTATTGCTTCTGCTTCATCAGCTCGGTAACGCGCTGACCATGCTCAAGTTGCTTACGGGTCGCTTCGTCCAGGTCAGAAGCGAACTGGGCGAATGCCGCCAGTTCACGGTACTGAGCCAGAGCGGTACGGATACCACCGGAGAGCTTCTTGATGATCTTGGTCTGAGCGGCACCACCCACACGGGATACCGAAACACCGGCGTTCACAGCAGGACGGATCCCGGAGTTGAACATGGCCGATTCCAGGAAGATCTGACCGTCGGTGATGGAAATCACGTTGGTCGGAACGAACGCGGAAACGTCGCCAGCCTGGGTTTCGATGATCGGCAGTGCGGTCAGGGAACCGGTTTTGCCGGTCACTGCGCCGTTGGTGAACTTCTCTACGTATTCTTCCGAAACGCGGGATGCGCGCTCCAGCAGACGGGAGTGGAGATAGAACACGTCGCCTGGGTAAGCTTCACGGCCTGGTGGACGGCGCAGCAGCAGGGAAATCTGGCGGTAAGCCACTGCTTGCTTGGACAGATCGTCATAAACGATCAGCGCGTCTTCACCGCGGTCGCGGAAGAATTCACCCATGGTGCAACCGGAGTACGGTGCCAGGAATTGCAGCGCAGGAGATTCCGAAGCACTGGCAGCCACGATGATCGTGTTGGCCAGGGCGCCGTTTTCTTCCAGCTTGCGAACCACGTTGGCGATGGTCGATTGCTTCTGACCAATAGCTACGTAGACGCAGAAAATGCCGCTGTTCTTCTGGTTGATGATCGCGTCGATCGCCAGAGCGGTTTTACCGATCTGACGGTCACCGATGATCAGCTCACGCTGGCCGCGGCCGACTGGGATCATGGCATCGACAGCCTTGTAGCCAGTCTGTACAGGCTGGTCTACCGACTTACGCCAGATCACGCCTGGAGCAACTTTCTCGACCGCATCGGTCTCGGTGTTGCCCAGTGGACCTTTACCGTCAACAGGGTTACCCAGTGCGTCGACTACGCGACCCAGCAGTTCCTTACCAACCGGAACCTCCAGGATGCGGCCGGTGCACTTGGCGCTCATGCCTTCAGCCAGACTGGTGTACGCGCCCAGTACAACGGCACCTACGGAGTCTTGCTCCAGGTTGAGGGCCATACCGTAGACGCCGCCCGGAAACTCGATCATCTCGCCGTACATTACGTCGGCTAGACCGTGAATCCGCACGATGCCGTCAGATACGCTGACGACAGTGCCTTCGTTACGGGCTTGGGAGGTCACATCGAGCTTGTCGATGCGGCCCTTGATAATTTCACTTATTTCGGAAGGATTGAGTTGCTGCATTGCTCTGCTGCCCCTTCAAACTCAAGATTTCAATGCTTCGGCAAGTTTCGCGATTTTGCCGCGAATCGAGCCATCGATAACCAGGTCGCCGGCGCGGATAACGACACCACCAATCAGGGATGCGTCCTCCGTAGCTTGCAGGCGCACTTCCCGATTGAGTCGTGCACTGAGAACCTTGGCGAGTTTGTCTTGCTGTTCTTGGTTCAATGCGAAAGCACTGGTCACTTCAACGTCTACCGATTTCTCTTCTTCGGCCTTGTACAGGTCGAACAGAGCGGCAATCTCCGGCAAAAGCGGGAGACGGTCGTTTTCGGCAACGACGTGGATGAAGTTCTGCACTTTCACATCAAACTTGTCGCCGCACACTTCAATAAAAGTGGCGGCCTTGTCTGCGCTCGTCAGGCGCGGGGCCTTGAGCACGCGCTGCATGGTGTCGTCTTGCGACACTGCTGCAGCCAGGCCGAGCATGGCTGACCAAGAGGCCAGATGCTGGTGGGCCTGGGCGTGCTCGAAGGCTGCCTTAGCATAAGGTCGGGCCAACGTGGTCAGTTCTGCCATGATCGCCCTCGCTTAAATTTCAGCAGCCAGTTTGTTAACCAGCTCCGCGTGCGCGTTTTGATCGATTGTGGCACCGAGGATCTTCTCAGCACCGCCGACCGCCAGAGCACCCAGTTGGGCACGCAGCGCGTCTTTGACGCCGTTCAGTTCCTGTTCGATCTCGGCATGAGCCGAAGCCTTCACACGGTCAGCTTCGACGCGGGCTTTATCAACAGCCTCTTCGACGATCTGGTTACCGCGTTTCTTGGCTTGCTCAATGATTTCAGCTGCCTGTGCTTTAGCTTCGCGCAGTTGATGACCCGCTTTCTCTTGGGCCAACTCCAGGTCGCGAGCTGCACGGGTGGCAGCGTCCAAACCATCCGCGATCTTCTTCTGACGTTCGTGCAAAGCCGCGATGACCGGAGGCCACACGAACTTCATGCAAAACACTACAAAAATGAAGAACGCAACGGATTGGCCAATCAGGGTTGCATTAATGTTCACGCCAACACCTCGCTCATTCGTTGTCCATCACCCCAATCAACTCGAAAAATTCGAGTGATTAGCCAGCGAGTTGACCAACGAAAGGGTTCGCGAAGGTGAAGAACAGAGCGATACCAACACCGATCATGGTCACGGCGTCGAGCAGGCCGGCGACGATGAACATTTTAACTTGCAGCATTGGGACCATTTCTGGCTGACGCGCTGCGCCTTCCAGGAATTTGCCGCCCAGCAGGCCGAAACCAATGGCAGTACCCAGGGCGCCCAGGCCGATCAACAGTGCAACAGCGATAGCGGTTAGACCAACTACAGTTTCCATCTTTCCTCCCGACTTTTACGTCGTATGGTTTAGGTTTTTTAGATTTTAAAGCGGTAAAACAAATCGTTTCATAGCCCTGGTGGGCCACCTTCCCGTGTTACCGGGAAGGACATCAGACTAGTCGAGACTGGTCTTAATGGTTCTCTTCGTGCGCCATCGACAGGTAGACGATGGTCAGCATCATGAAGATGAAGGCCTGCAGGGTGATGATCAGGATGTGGAACACAGCCCACGCCCACTGCAGAACGATGCCCAGGCCGCTAAGCCAGAGCAGACCACTGCCGAACATCACAGCGATCAGAATGAATACCAGCTCGCCGGCGTACATGTTGCCGAACAGTCGCAGGGCCAGGGAAATCGGCTTGGCGACCAGGGTCACGAACTCCAGCAGGAAGTTCACCGGGATCAGCAGGGCTTGAACGAAGATGTTCTTGCTGCCGAACGGGTGCAGGGTCAGTTCGCCGATGAAGCCGCCGATGCCCTTGACCTTGATGCTGTAGAAAATGATCAACGCAAACACCGACAGGGCCATGCCCAGGGTGGCGTTAGGGTCCGTGGTGGAAACCGCACGGAATGGAATGTGGTGATCGCCGGTGATCAGGATGGCCAGCTGAGGAATCCAGTCGACCGGAATCAGGTCGACGGCGTTCATCAGGAACACCCAGACGAAGATGGTCAGTGCCAGCGGTGCAATCACCGGGCTACGGCCATGGAAGCTGTCTTTCACGCTGCCATCGACGAATTCGACCAATACTTCAACGAAGTTCTGTAAAGCACCTGGCTGACCGGAAGTCGCCTTCTTTGCCGCCATGCGGAAAATCAGGACGAAGATCAGACCCAATGCGACAGACCAACCCAGAGTATCCAGGTGGAATGCCCAGAAGCCCATTTCTTTGGCTTCTGCTGCGGTGTGGGCGAAGCCCCAGCCGCCGTTGGGAAGCTGACCGAAGGTCAGGTTCTGCAAGTGGTGCTGGATATAGCCCGAAGCGGTTGTTTCTGCCATGGTTGCCTCAAACGCCCTAAGGTTTCGAAAGTCTTGTTTTCATTAGCAGGGGAGCGAACCAGCTGACCAGTTGGGTCAACACGAAGACGCCGAATACAGCCAGCGGCGCCAATGGCTTCACACCTGCAAAGGTCAGTGCAAACAGCACTGCCGTCAAAATCAATTTCCCTGCCTCGCCAGCATAAAAAGACCGGACGATGGACTGGGCTGCTCGGGCGCCGGAAAACCGAAAGGCCCTGTGAGCAAAATACATATTGGGCAGCAAGGCTATCAGGCCTCCGCAGAGTCCTGAATACCCGGCTACGACTCCATGCCAATACCAAAGCGCCAATGCGGCGATCAGCAAAACGACAAATTGAGCCAATAAAACCGGGAAAACGGCCAAGCGATGGAACGGCAACGTGTTTGGCGTGCGGGTTTCCATCACTCTTGCTCCTCAATGGTCGGCTGCCGGAAATCAATAACTTGGCATAATTTGTGCCGACAAAATGCGCGCAGAGTATAGGGGCGGTTCTGCCCCTATTCAACTGTCGGGTAGTGTTTTCCGATCGCGCGCTACATAAGCAAATGTTTCAGCGGATGTGGGCAAGGACGCCCTGAAGCTCATCGAGTGAGTTATATCCGATCACCAATTGCCCTTTGCCTTTCTTGCCATGACGAATTTGCACCGCAGAGCCTAGGCGCTCGGCCAGGCGCTGTTCGAGACGCGCGATATCCGGATCAGGTTTGGCCGTTTCGACCGGTGCAGGTTTGCCGCTCAGCCACTGGCGAACCAGGGCCTCGGTCTGACGAACGGTGAGCCCCCGTGCGACAACGTGTCGCGCCCCTTCAACCTGTTGATTTTCCGGCAAACCGAGCAAAGCACGTGCATGACCCATTTCCAGGTCGCCGTGGGACAACATGGTCTTGATAACTTCCGGCAGTGCGATCAAACGCAACAAGTTGGACACAGTCACGCGGGATTTACCCACCGCATCGGCCACTTGTTGTTGGGTCAGCTGGAATTCCTGCTGCAACCGCTGCAACGCGATCGCTTCTTCGATCGGGTTGAGGTCTTCACGCTGGATGTTCTCGATCAACGCCATGGCAATGGCGGTTTCGTCCGGCACATCGCGCACCATCGCCGGGATGGTTTCCTTACCGGCCTGCTGGCTGGCACGCCAGCGGCGTTCACCGGCAATGATTTCGAAGCGGCCACCACCGATCGGGCGTACCACGATCGGCTGCATCACGCCCTGGGCCTTGATCGAATTGGCCAGTTCTTCCAGCGCCTGGGGGTCCATGTCGCGGCGTGGCTGGTATTTACCGCGCTGGATCAGGTCCAGCGGCAGGTGTTGCAGCTCGCGCTCTTCGGCCTGCACCGCTTGTTCTTCAAGCGAAGTGACAGTCGGACCACTCAGCAGTGCATCCAGTCCACGTCCGAGACCTCGTTTCTTGACGGCCATGGGGATTCCTTAAGTTAGCTGGGCAGCAGCGGTGCGTGAGTTGCGGCGTTGACGGCGAACCATCTCGCCGGCCAGTGCCAGGTAGGCAATGGCACCACGCGATGATTTGTCGTACGCCAGCGCAGGCATGCCATAGCTTGGCGCTTCGGCCAAACGGATGTTACGTGGGATCACGGTGTCGTAAAGCTGATCGCCAAAGTGTTCCTTGAGCTGCGCCGACACATCGTTCATAAGGCTCAGACGCGGGTCATACATCGTGCGCAGCAGGCCTTCGATTTGCAGGTTCGGGTTGAGCAGTTCAGCGATACGCTTGATGTTATCCACAAGGTCACTCAACCCTTCGAGCGCGAAGTACTCGCACTGCATGGGGATAATCACCCCGTCGGCTGCAACCAATGCGTTCAACGTCAGCATCGACAGCGACGGTGGGCAGTCGATCAAAATGTAGTCGTAGTTCTCGCGGATCGGCGCCAAGGCGCTGCGCAGACGGCTTTCTTTCATCTGCATTTCCAGCAGCACCACTTCCGCCGCCGTCAAATCACGGTTGGCCGGCAGCAGTTGATAACCGCCGTGTTCGGAGTAGTGCATGGCCTGGGCCAGGTCGCACTCGCCGATCAGCAAGTCGTAGACCGAGTTTTCCAGGCCGTGTTTATCCACACCGCTACCCATGGTGGCGTTGCCCTGTGGATCGAGATCGATCAACAACACCCGGCGCTTGGTAGCAACCAGGGATGCTGCGAGGTTGATGCAGGTGGTGGTTTTGCCCACGCCACCTTTCTGGTTCGCTATCGCGAATACCTTAGCCATTCTTGCTTGTGTTCCCAATCATGCCGTGCGGCGCAGTATCAGCAGATGGCGTTGGCCTTGGCAACCGGGTACGGCCAAGGCGTGTTCGCTATCGAGGTGGAAGTCTGCCGGCAATGCTAGCAGCTCGTCGCTTGGATGAACGCCCTTCATTGCCAGCCAGCGGGTGTCGCGGTCGCCCAAATGGCGCGTCCAGTTACTGAAGTTCTCCATGCTGCTGAACGCCCGGGAAACAATTCCATTGAAAGGCAATTCAGGCGTGAATTCTTCGACCCGGCTGTGGATAACTTGCAGGTTATCCAACTTGAGCTCGAGTTTGACCTGGGTCAGGAAGCGGGTTTTCTTGCCGTTGCTGTCCAGGCACGTCACTTGCGAGTCCGGAAACAGGATGGCCAGCGGAATGCCTGGCATGCCTCCGCCACTGCCAACATCGAGCCAGCGACCGTTTTCGATAAACGGCATCACGCTCAGGCTGTCGAGCAAATGTCGGGAAACCATTTCGTCAGGATTACGTACCGCAGTCAGGTTGTAAGCCTTGTTCCATTTGATCAACAGGGCCAGATAACCCAGCAGCAACTCGTGCTGGGCTGCAGTCAGGTCAACACCCAACTGGCGTGCACCTGTGGATAATTCTTCGGCGTGTTGCGAGGTGACCAACGAACTCAAGCGCTTTGCTCCAACTGACGGCCCGCGCCGCGTTTTTTCAAATGAATCATCAACAACGAAATCGCTGCCGGGGTGACGCCGGGAATACGTGAAGCCTGACCCAATGTTTCCGGCCGAGTTATCCCCAGCTTGCTTTGAATTTCTTTCGACAACCCGGAAATCCCGGTGTAATCGATATCCACAGGCAGCTTGGTGTTCTCACTGGCGCGCAGGCGAGCGATCTCATCCTGCTGGCGGTCGATGTACCCGGCGTACTTGGTCTTGATTTCAACTTGCTCGGCGACTTGTGGGTCTTCGGCACCGTGGCCTGTCACTTCGACCAGACCAGCGTAGTCGATTTCCGGACGGGACAGCAGGTTCAGCAAGTTGTATTCGTGGGTCAGCGGCGTGCCGAATTTTTCGGCAATCGCGTCGCCCTGCTCGGTGCCCGGGCGAACCCAGGTACTTTTCAGGCGCTGCTCTTCCAGCGTGATGCTTTCGCGTTTTTTGCAGAAAGCGGCCCAGCGTGCGTCATCGACCAAGCCCAGCTCGCGACCTTTTTCGGTCAAGCGCAGGTCAGCGTTGTCTTCGCGCAGGATCAGGCGGTATTCCGCCCGGGACGTAAACATCCGGTACGGTTCCTGGGTACCCAGGGTAATCAGGTCGTCGACCAATACGCCGATGTACGCCTCATCGCGACGCGGGCACCAGCTGTCTTTGCCCTGCGCACGCAGCGCTGCGTTGGTCCCGGCCAGCAAACCTTGGGCGCCGGCTTCTTCGTAACCGGTGGTGCCATTGATTTGCCCGGCGAAGAACAAGCCGCCGATGACTTTGGTTTCGAGGCTGTACTTCAGGTCACGCGGGTCGAAGTAGTCGTACTCGATGGCGTAGCCCGGGCGCACGATGTGCGCGTTTTCCATGCCACGAATCGACTGCACGATCTGGATTTGCACGTCGAACGGCAAGGAAGTGGAAATCCCGTTCGGATAAAGCTCGTGGGTGGTCAAGCCTTCGGGTTCGATGAAGACCTGGTGGCTTTCCTTGTCGGCAAAGCGGTGGATCTTATCTTCGATCGACGGGCAATAACGCGGGCCAATACCTTCAATCACCCCGGAATACATCGGCGAACGATCAAGGTTCGCGGCAATGATTTCGTGGGTCCGGGCGTTGGTGTGGGTAATCCAGCAGCTGACCTGTTTCGGGTGCTGTTCTTTGGAACCCATGAACGACATCACCGGGATCGGCGTATCGCCGGCTTGTTCGGTCATTACCGAGAAATCCACAGAGCGCCCGTCGATACGCGGCGGGGTCCCGGTTTTCAAGCGGCCAACACGCAGTGGTAACTCGCGCAGGCGTTTTGCCAAGGCAATCGACGGTGGATCACCGGCGCGGCCACCGGAATAATTCTGCATGCCGATGTGGATAAGTCCGCCAAGGAACGTACCGGTGGTCAACACCACGGATTCTGCGAGGAAACGCAGGCCCATTTGGGTGACAACACCGCGTACCTGGTCCTGTTCGACGATCAGGTCATCCGCTGCTTGCTGAAATATCCACAGGTTCGGCTGGTTTTCCAGGGTTTCACGTACCGCGGCCTTGTACAGGATGCGGTCTGCCTGTGCGCGAGTAGCCCGTACGGCCGGGCCTTTGCGGCTGTTGAGCACGCGAAATTGAATACCACCTTTGTCGGTAGCTATGGCCATGACACCGCCAAGGGCGTCGATTTCTTTGACCAGATGACTTTTGCCGATCCCACCAATGGCGGGGTTGCAACTCATGGCTCCGAGGGTTTCCACGTTGTGCGTCAGCAACAGGGTTTTGACGCCCATGCGTGCTGAGGCCAGTGCTGCCTCGGTACCGGCATGACCGCCGCCGATGACGATCACTTCAAAACGGGAAGGGAAATCCACCACGCACCTCGTGCCTGCTTATCTAGGTAATCAGGAATTGATTGTTGAAAGAGTTTTAGAGCTTTGGCGGCAAGTATAGGGACTTAGCCCTTCCTAAAGAACCCTTTGCACAAAATTTAACCAGCTGTGGATGAATCACTGACAATAGAAATTAAAAAAGAAGAAATTTATAAGATCTTTGTTTTTATGTTTATTTCTATTGAGCCTACTTTCTGTGGATAGATCTCTACAGGCCTTTATTTACAATGTGTACAGAGATTCAAAAGTCTGTGGTCATGTGCCAATGAGGCCCTTGGATAAGTGCTTTAAGCCTGTGGATTAAACAGGTGGTTATCCACAAGGAGGTTTTTACTCAGGTTTCAAGCCCTGTTATCAACCGGGCACAAGGGCGGTTATTCACAGGGCTTAATCCACAGAAATTTGCCCACATGGCCAAATAGCGCCCACACAAAAGCCGCCATAGGCACAGTGGTGAATCAAAAGATGGAATGAAATGCCCTGGAGCGGGCGAAACAGACAGGCGCGAATGGCCTGTCTGTGGACAACGAAGGGTTATTTACCGATGCAGAAGCTGGAAAAGATCCTTCCCAGAAGATCATCGGAGCTGAATGCACCGGTAATTTCGCCCAGCATCTGCTGCGCCTGACGTAAATCCTCAGCCAGCAGCTCTCCTGCGCCCGCCAACGTCAGCTGAGCCCGACCGTGCTCCAACGCCACGCTGGCATGACGCAGCGCCTCCAGGTGCCTGCGGCGTGCACTGAAGCTGCTTTCCGAGGTCTGCTCATAGCCCATGCAGGCCTTGAGATGATCGCGCAACAACTCCAGGCCGTCGCCGGCCGACTTGGCACTCAGGCTGATGGTGACGTGGCCATCTTCGCTGGTTTCCATGGCGATGGCTTCGCCAGTCAGATCCGCCTTGTTGCGGATCAAGGTCACTTTGGCCGGGTCAGGTCGCTGCTCAAGGAATTCCGGCCACAAGGCAAAAGGATCCAAGGCCTCCGGCGCCGTGGCATCCACCATCAGCAGCACCCGATCCGCTTCGCCGATGGCCTTGAGTGCGCGTTCCACGCCGATCTTTTCCACCTGGTCATCGGTATCGCGTAAGCCGGCGGTATCAACCACGTGCAGCGGCATGCCATCGATGTGGATATGTTCACGCAATATATCCCGGGTGGTGCCGGCAATTTCGGTAACGATGGCGGCTTCACGACCTGCCAGGGCATTCAGCAGGCTGGACTTGCCCGCATTCGGACGACCGGCAATCACTACCGTCATGCCGTCACGCAGTAATGCGCCTTGTCCGGCTTCACGCAGCACTGTGGATAACTCATCACGAACTTTATCGAGCATTGCCAGGACATGGCCATCGGCGAGGAAGTCGATTTCCTCCTCCGGGAAATCAATGGCTGCTTCAACGTAGATGCGCAAGCTGATCAGTTGCTCGGTCAGGTTGTGCACACGCATGGAAAAAGCCCCCTGCAGCGAGCGCAGCGCATTGCGCGCCGCTTGTGCAGAACTGGCCTCGATAAGGTCAGCAATCGCTTCGGCCTGGGCCAGGTCAAGCTTATCGTTGAGAAATGCCCGCTCGCTGAACTCTCCCGGACGAGCCAGGCGGCAACCTAACTGCAGGCAGCGCTGTAGCAACATATCCAATACAACCGGGCCGCCGTGGCCTTGTAACTCCAGTACATCCTCACCCGTGAAGGAATTTGGCCCAGGAAAATACAGGGCCAGGCCTTCATCCAGCACCGTGTGATCGGCATCCAGAAATGGGCCGTAGTGAGCGTATCGGGGTTTCAACTCGCGGCCGCTGATGGCCTGGGCTGCCACGCTGGCGAGGGGCCCGGAAATTCGAACGATACCCACACCGCCACGACCTTGAGCGGTAGCGACAGCGGCGATGGTTTCACGAGGAGCGCTCATCAGCAGGTTCCAGAACAAAAGTGACGGAAAGCAAAACGCCCCACTAGGGGGCGTCTTGAGTGGTTATCCACACAGTAAATTATGCCGCAGCTTTGGTAGCCGCTTCAATTTTACGTGTGATGTACCACTGTTGAGAGATCGACAGGCAGTTGTTGACCACCCAGTACAGCACCAGACCTGCTGGGAACCACAGGAAGAAGAAGGTGAAGATGATTGGCATCATTTTCATTACCTTGGCTTGCATCGGGTCCGGCGGAGTCGGGTTCAAGCGCTGCTGGATAAACATGGTTGCGCCCATGATGATCGGCAGGATAAAGAACGGGTCTTTGATCGACAGGTCAGTTATCCACAGCATGAACGGAGCCTGGCGCATTTCCACGCTTTCCAGGAGTACCCAGTACAGCGACAGGAACACCGGCATCTGCACCAGAATCGGCAAGCATCCACCCAGCGGGTTGATCTTCTCTTTCTTGTACAGCTCCATCATGGCCTGCGACATTTTCTGCCGATCATCGCCATGTTGCTCTTTCAGAGCGGCCAGTTTCGGAGCCACGGCACGCATACGCGCCATCGACTTGTAGCTGGCTGCCGACAGAGGGAAGAAGATCCCTTTGATCAGCATGGTCAGCAAGATGATCGAGAAGCCCCAGTTACCGACGATGCTGTGGATATGTTGCAGCAACCAGAAGATTGGCTGGGCAATGAACCACAGAATGCCGTAGTCCACAGTCAGTTCCAGACCTGGGGACAACTCTTTCAGCACGGCCTGACTTTTCGGGCCGGCATACAGAGTGGCGCTGGTTTCGGCCTTGGCACCTGGAGCGACGGTCAACGCCGGGCCAGTAAAACCAATGATGTAGTTGCCTTGGCTGTCTTTGCGGGTTTGAACCAGGTTGGCTTCACCCTTGTTCGGGATCCATGCGGTCACGAAGTAGTGCTGCAACCAGGCGACCCATCCACCTTGGACTGTTTCTTTCAGCGCGCCCTTGTCGATGTCTTTCATCGACACTTTTTTGTACGGCTCGCTACTTGTCCATAGGGCGGCGCCCAGGTAAGTCGCGGTGCCGGTGGCGGTGCTGGAAGAAGGATCGGCACTGTTGTCACGCTTGAGCTGGGCAAACAGGTTGCCCGTCCACGGTTTGGCGCTTTCGTTGTCGATCAGGTAAGTGACCTTCAAATCGTACAAACCACGGGTGAAACTGAAACGCTTGATGTAGTTGACGCCGTCCTGACTGAATTTCAGGTCGACATTCAGCTGGTTCTGGCCATCAGCCAGTTGATAAGTCTTCTGTTCGGTCGAATAAACCGGACGACCGGTAGCACGAGCATCCGGACCGTCAGTGCCGGTCAGGCCACTTTGTGCCAGATAAGTACGTTCACCACCGTTATCGAACAGTTGGAACGGAACATCTGGATGGTCTTGGCGACGTGGATACAGCGGCAGTTTCAACTGCGCGATATCACCACCTTGTGGGTCGATAGCCAGGTCGAGCACATCCGTTTTCACGTGGATGAGGTCTTTGTTGGTGACCACTGGCGTTTCTAGAGGGGCGCTTGTCTCGCCATTCGCGCTGGGAACATCGGCACTCGCGGACGCATTGTTACCCAACGGGGTGTCCGGAATAGCCGGCGCAGCCTGATTGGTAGCAACATTCTGAGTCGGCAGGGCAGCTTGGCCGTAGTCCTGGTTCCACTTAAGAACCATGACGTAGGACACGATTGCCAGGGCGACGATCAGGATCGTGCGTTTAATATCCATGATTACTCGGCCATCGAAGAAGAACGGGAGGTAGGGATAGGTGGAACCGGGTCGAAACCACCGGGATTCCACGGATGACAGCGGCCTAAACGACGAAAGGCCAGCCAGCCACCGCGCAGAAGACCATGATTTTCTATGGCCTCTAACGCGTAGCAGGAACAACTGGGGTAGAAACGACAGTGGTCGGCCATCAGAGGACTAATGGCATAACGGTAAAACTGGATCGGAACGAGGGCCAGTTTACGCATTGGTGCTGTCTACCCCTACAGTTTCGGTGCTGACTGCTGGTGCTGGCTTGTTAGTACGCGCCAAACGTTTCCAGAGCTTGCCGAAATGCTGAATCAATTCGGGGTTTTCTACATCCCCCAAGCCTTTGCGCGCGACGATAACAATATCCCAACCAACCAGAGTGTCCTGGTGGAGGCGAAACGATTCGCGCATCAGACGCTTGAGGCGATTGCGCTCAACGGAGAGCTTTACGCTCTTCTTGCCAATCACCAACCCGAGACGGGGGTGATCCAGATCGTTGTTACGCGCAAGGAGCAGGAGATTTTTCCCCGGAACCTTGCCGGTGGGGGAGTCAAAGACTGCCTTGAAGTGCCGGGGTGTAAGCAGACGCTTTTCCCGACTGAAGTCCTGACTCACCACCAGTACCGGATTATCAAACTGCCAGACGCGCACGACCTTTGGCGCGGCGACGCGACAGGACAGCACGGCCGTTCTTGGTAGCCATGCGAGCACGGAAGCCGTGAGTACGGGCGCGTTTGATGGTGCTTGGTTGGAAAGTACGTTTCATGGCGTTGTTACCTGGTTCGTCCACAACGGGCCGGAATGGCCCCCGTTTTAAGAGACCGGCGATTCTAGAGAAAGCAAGCCTCTAGGTCAATTTCCAACCAGCTTTTCCTTTAATTAGATTCTTCTGGTCCATCAGCACGTTTCTGTTCGCTCGGCTTTCATGAGCAGTGCCATAGATATAAAAATAAAGAAGGAAGTTATTTAAAGCTTTTCTGTAAAGCTTATAAAAGCTAGGGGAGCGATCTTCTGTGGATAACTGCCTTAAGGCCACATTCCACCTGATGTACAGAGAATGACAACTCGGGGGAGAAACGGTGCTCTGCCTGTGCTGCGCTGTCGGATAAGCTGTGTGTGGAATGGGGTTTTATCCACAGGCCAGTTACCCACAGACTTTCGACCCCACTTGTACAACGAGCTTAGGTGCGCTTATCCACAGAGCTTATGCACAGACCATTGGTCGGCTTTTTTACGCTTAACGCATTGATTTTGGGTGCCCTGTGAGCAACCTACGTGTGGATAAGTAGGCGACTGGCCGCTACAATGGCGGCTGTTTTTGCCTCACCGGCTTTCAACTTAGGGGATATCCGTGTCAGTGGAACTTTGGCAGCAGTGCGTGGAGCTTTTGCGCGAAGAGCTGCCTGCCCAGCAATTCAACACCTGGATCCGTCCGCTACAGGTCGAAGCCGAAGGCGACGAGTTGCGTGTCTACGCGCCGAATCGTTTTGTTCTCGACTGGGTCAACGAGAAGTACCTGAGCCGCGTTCTCGAATTGCTCGATGAGCACGGTAATGGCCGCGCGCCTGTGCTTTCCTTATTAATAGGCAGCAAACGAAGCTCTGCACCGCGTGCTGCGCCGAATGCGCCGTTGGCCACGAGTGCCTCTCAGGCTCAGGCAGCAGTGGCACCTGTTAATAACTCATCAGCACCGGTCGCCCAGACGCCTTCAAAATCGGCGTCACAGAAAAACGCACCTATAAATGAAGAGCCGTCCCGCGACAGCTTTGATCCCATGGCCGGTGCCAGCTCTCAGCAAGCTCCGGTCCGCGCGGAACAGCGCACCGTCCAGGTAGAAGGTGCGCTCAAGCACACCAGTTACTTGAACCGTACTTTCACCTTCGAAAACTTCGTCGAAGGTAAATCCAACCAGTTGGCCCGGGCGGCAGCCTGGCAGGTGGCCGATAACCCCAAGCATGGTTACAACCCGCTCTTCCTTTATGGTGGCGTTGGCTTGGGTAAGACGCACTTGATGCATGCTGTGGGTAACCACCTGTTAAAGAAGAACCCGAATGCCAAGGTCGTGTACCTGCACTCGGAGCGCTTCGTGGCTGACATGGTCAAGGCTTTGCAGCTCAATGCAATCAACGAGTTCAAGCGTTTCTATCGCTCGGTTGATGCCTTGCTGATCGATGACATTCAATTCTTCGCGCGTAAGGAACGGTCCCAGGAAGAGTTTTTCCACACCTTTAACGCTTTGCTCGAAGGTGGCCAACAGGTCATCTTGACCAGTGACCGTTATCCGAAGGAAATCGAAGGCCTGGAAGAGCGTTTGAAGTCGCGCTTTGGCTGGGGCCTGACCGTTGCGGTAGAGCCGCCGGAGCTGGAAACCCGTGTCGCGATCCTGATGAAAAAGGCCGACCAGGCGAAAGTCGATCTGCCCCACGATGCCGCTTTCTTCATCGCTCAACGCATTCGCTCCAACGTGCGTGAGTTGGAAGGCGCGCTCAAGCGGGTCATTGCTCACTCGCACTTCATGGGTCGCGACATCACCATCGAGTTGATTCGTGAATCCCTGAAAGACCTGCTGGCACTGCAAGACAAGTTGGTGAGTGTGGATAACATCCAGCGCACCGTGGCTGAGTACTACAAGATCAAGATTTCCGACCTGCTCTCCAAGCGCCGCTCGCGCTCGGTGGCACGTCCTCGTCAGGTGGCCATGGCGCTCTCTAAAGAGCTGACCAACCACAGCCTGCCGGAAATCGGTGATGTGTTTGGCGGTCGCGACCACACCACGGTCTTGCACGCGTGCCGCAAGATCAACGAACTTAAGGAATCCGACGCGGATATTCGCGAGGACTACAAGAACCTGCTGCGTACACTGACTACTTGATGACACCAGCGCAGCTTATTAAGGCAAGGGACTAGACCATGCATTTCACCATTCAACGCGAAGCCCTGTTGAAACCCCTGCAACTGGTCGCAGGCGTCGTCGAGCGCCGACAGACCTTGCCGGTGCTCTCCAACGTATTGCTGGTGGTCGAAGGCCAGCAATTGTCCTTGACCGGTACCGACCTGGAAGTCGAACTGGTTGGCCGTGTTCAATTGGAAGAGCCTGCTGAACCGGGCGAGATCACTGTGCCGGCGCGCAAGCTGATGGACATCTGCAAGAGCCTGCCCAACGACGCGCTGATCGACATCAAGGTTGATGAGCAGAAGCTGGTGGTCAAGGCCGGTCGCAGCCGTTTCACCCTGTCGACGTTGCCTGCCAACGACTTCCCAACGGTGGAAGAGGGCCCGGGCTCGCTGACCTGCAGCCTGGAGCAAAGCAAGCTGCGCCGTTTGATCGAGCGCACCAGCTTCGCCATGGCCCAGCAGGACGTGCGTTACTACCTCAACGGTATGTTGCTGGAAGTATCGGAAGGCATTATCCGCGCTGTTGCCACCGACGGTCACCGTCTGGCCATGTGCTCGATGAAGGCCGATATCGGTCAGCCGGACCGTCACCAGGTGATCGTGCCGCGTAAAGGTATTCTTGAGCTCGCGCGTTTGCTCACCGAGCCGGATGGCAATGTCAGCATCGTCCTGGGTCAGCACCACATCCGCGCCACCACCGGCGAATTCACCTTCACCTCTAAGCTGGTTGACGGCAAATTCCCGGATTACGAGCGCGTGCTGCCTAAAGGTGGCGACAAGCTGGTGATTGGTGATCGTCAGGCCCTGCGTGAAGCGTTCAGCCGTACTGCGATTCTGTCGAACGAAAAGTACCGTGGTATTCGCCTGCAACTGGCCAACGGCCAGCTGAAAATTCAGGCCAATAACCCGGAGCAGGAAGAGGCTGAAGAAGAAGTGGGTGTCGACTACAACGGCGGCTCGCTGGAAATCGGCTTTAACGTGAGCTACCTGCTGGACGTACTGGGTGTGATGACCACCGAACAGGTTCGCCTGATTCTGTCGGACTCTAACAGCAGCGCCCTGGTGCAGGAATCCGACAACGACGACTCGGCTTACGTTGTTATGCCGATGCGCCTGTAACCATGCTCAGCAGAAGCTAGATGTCCCTTAGTCGCGTCTCGGTCACCGCGGTGCGCAATCTGCACCCGGTGACCTTCTCCCCATCACCCCGCATCAATATCCTCCACGGCGCCAACGGCAGTGGCAAAACCAGTGTGCTGGAGGCCATTCACTTGTTGGGCCTGGCACGCTCCTTTCGCAGCGCTCGCTTGTTGCCGGTGATTCAGTACGAGCAATTGGCGTGCACGGTGTTTGGCCAAGTCGAATTGGCCGAAGGAGGGCACAGCAGCCTGGGGATATCTCGTGATCGCCAGGGGGAGTTTCAAATTCGCATCGACGGGCAAAATGCCCGTAGTGCCGCGCAACTCGCCGAAATTCTGCCACTGCAGCTGATCAACCCTGACAGTTTCCGCCTTCTGGAAGGTGCGCCGAAAATCCGCAGGCAGTTCCTCGATTGGGGAGTATTCCATGTGGAACCGCGGTTCATGGCCACTTGGCAGCGCCTGCAGAAGGCCCTGCGGCAGCGGAACTCGTGGCTGCGGCATGGTACACTTGACGCCGCTTCGCAAGCGGCCTGGGACCGGGAACTGTGCCTGGCCAGCGACGAAATAGATGAATACCGCCGCGCCTATATCAAAGCCTTGAAACCAGTCTTTGAGCAGACCTTGAGTGAGTTGTTGGATCTCGAAGGGCTGACGCTGAGCTACTACCGTGGTTGGGATAAAGAACGTGAACTGAGCGCAGTGCTCGCCACGTCCTTGCAACGGGACCAGCAGATTGGCCATACCCAGGCGGGGCCCCAACGGGCTGATTTGCGCCTTAGACTAGGCGCACATAATGCCGCGGATATCTTGTCCCGTGGTCAGCAGAAGTTGGTGGTGTGTGCGCTGCGGATTGCCCAAGGGCATTTGGTTAGCCAAGCCCGGCGCGGCCAGTGTATTTATCTGGTGGATGATTTGCCGTCTGAACTAGACGAACAACACCGCCGCGCGTTATGCCGCTTGTTGGAAGACTTACGCTGCCAGGTGTTTATCACCTGTGTAGACCACGAATTATTGAGGGAAGGCTGGCAGACGGAAACGCCAGTCGCTTTGTTCCACGTGGAACAGGGCCGTATCACCCAGACCCACGACCATCGGGAGTGAAGGCATGAGCGAAGAAAACACGTACGACTCGACCAGCATTAAAGTGCTGAAAGGTTTGGATGCCGTACGCAAACGTCCCGGTATGTACATCGGCGACACCGATGATGGTAGCGGTCTGCACCACATGGTGTTCGAGGTGGTCGACAACTCCATCGACGAAGCTTTGGCCGGTCACTGCGACGACATCAGCATTATCATCCACCCGGATGAGTCCATCACGGTGCGCGACAACGGTCGCGGCATTCCGGTCGATGTGCACAAAGAAGAAGGCGTTTCGGCGGCTGAGGTCATCATGACCGTGCTGCACGCCGGCGGTAAGTTCGACGACAACTCTTATAAAGTCTCCGGCGGTTTGCACGGTGTAGGCGTGTCGGTAGTGAACGCTCTGTCTGAAGAGCTGATCCTGACCGTTCGCCGTAGTGGCAAGATTTGGGAACAGACCTACGTGCATGGTGTGCCACAGGAGCCGATGAAAATCGTCGGCGACAGTGAATCTACCGGTACACAGATCCACTTCAAACCTTCTGACGAAACCTTCAAGAATATCCACTTCAGCTGGGACATCCTGGCCAAGCGTATTCGTGAATTGTCCTTCCTCAACTCCGGTGTGGGTATCGTCCTCAAGGACGAGCGCAGCGGCAAGGAAGAACTGTTCAAGTACGAAGGCGGCCTGCGTGCGTTCGTTGAGTACCTGAACACCAACAAGACTGCGGTCAACCAGGTGTTCCACTTCAACATCCAGCGTGAAGACGGCATCGGCGTGGAAATCGCCCTGCAGTGGAACGACAGCTTCAACGAGAACCTGTTGTGCTTCACCAACAACATTCCACAGCGCGACGGCGGTACTCACTTGGTGGGTTTCCGTTCCGCACTGACGCGTAACCTGAACACCTACATCGAAGCCGAAGGCTTGGCCAAGAAGCACAAAGTCGCCACCACCGGTGACGATGCGCGTGAAGGCCTGACCGCGATTATCTCGGTAAAAGTGCCGGATCCTAAGTTCAGCTCCCAGACCAAAGACAAGCTGGTCTCTTCCGAAGTGAAGACCGCCGTGGAACAGGAGATGGGTAAGTACTTCTCCGACTTCCTGCTGGAGAACCCGAACGAAGCCAAGTTGGTTGTCGGCAAGATGATCGACGCTGCACGTGCTCGCGAAGCGGCGCGTAAAGCCCGTGAGATGACCCGTCGTAAAGGTGCGCTGGACATTGCTGGCTTGCCAGGCAAGCTGGCTGACTGCCAGGAGAAGGACCCCGCCCTCTCCGAGCTATACCTGGTGGAAGGTGACTCTGCTGGCGGTTCCGCCAAGCAGGGTCGTAACCGTCGCACCCAGGCGATCCTGCCGTTGAAAGGTAAGATTCTCAACGTCGAGAAGGCCCGCTTCGACAAGATGATTTCCTCCCAGGAAGTTGGCACCTTGATCACGGCGTTGGGCTGCGGTATTGGCCGTGACGAGTACAACATCGACAAGCTGCGCTACCACAACATCATCATCATGACCGATGCTGACGTCGACGGTTCGCACATCCGTACCTTGCTGCTGACGTTCTTCTTCCGTCAGTTGCCTGAGTTGATCGAGCGTGGCTACATCTATATCGCGCAGCCGCCTTTGTACAAAGTGAAAAAAGGCAAGCAAGAGCAGTACATCAAAGACGACGACGCCATGGAAGAGTACATGACGCAGTCGGCCCTGGAAGATGCCAGCCTGCACTTGAACGACGAAGCCCCGGGTATCTCGGGTGAGGCGTTGGAGCGTCTGGTTAACGACTTCCGCATGGTGATGAAGACCCTTAAGCGTCTGTCGCGCCTGTACCCTCAGGAACTGACCGAGCACTTCATCTATCTGCCGGCCGTAAGTCTGGAGCAGTTGGGTGATCATGCAGCGATGCAAGATTGGCTGGCTCAGTACGAAGTACGCCTGCGCACTGTTGAGAAGTCCGGCCTGGTGTACAAAGCCAGTCTGCGTGAAGACCGTGAACGTAATGTGTGGCTGCCAGAGGTCGAGTTGATCTCCCACGGCCTGTCGAATTACGTCACCTTCAACCGCGACTTCTTCGGCAGTAATGACTACAAGACGGTCGTGACCCTTGGCGCGCAGTTGAGCACTCTGCTGGATGATGGTGCTTATATTCAACGTGGCGAGCGTAAGAAAGCGGTCAAGGAGTTCAAGGAAGCCTTGGACTGGCTGATGGCGGAAAGCACCAAGCGTCACACCATTCAGCGATACAAAGGTCTGGGCGAGATGAACCCTGATCAGTTGTGGGAAACCACCATGGATCCAGCTCAGCGTCGCATGCTGCGCGTGACCATCGAAGACGCCATTGGCGCAGACCAGATCTTCAACACCCTGATGGGTGATGCGGTCGAACCTCGCCGTGACTTCATCGAGAGCAATGCCTTGGCGGTGTCCAACCTGGACTTCTGATCAGGTGTAGGTGCACTGAATAGTGGTTCGGCTAATCACCACTGATATGCCGACCATGCGAAGAAGGCCCGCGGACAGCGGGCTTTTTTTTGCCCGCATTATTTGCTGCCAAGGTCTTGGGACGTTTCTAACGACAGCAGGCTTTTTAGCATGGGAAAATAATTTTTAGATGGGGGGTTGACCACGTATTCTAATACTGTATTATTCGCCTCCCGCTAACGAGCAACTTGAACAAAGTTGCTACTTAAGTATTTGATTTTATTAAAAGATCATAAAATTTTAAGTGTGTTAGCTGGTGAGGTGCTGTAGAATGCGCGCCTCGGTTGAGAT
>NZ_JBJGXV010000020.1:0-118935 GCF_045447295.1 Pseudomonas sp. O39 | reverse complement strand
GACGGTGCTGCTGGGAAAAATGGAGCGGTTGATGGGCGCGACCAGCGCCACCTCGTCGCCGACCTTGAATACCTGCTCGACATCCAGCGCCGAAAAGCTCCAGAAGCTCGAAGCCCAGTCGTCAAAGGTGTTCAGGCACTCTCTAAAGTCGCGCAAGACGGTTTCGACATCGACCGTCTTTGCATCCATTGGGGCCAGGGCCAGCCTGCCAATGGCCGGGTTCAAGCGACAGCCCCAAAAACCTGGGCTTTAACGAAAAAAACCATCTGCAATCCCTCGCACTGTGTGATCAGGCGAAGGACTTTGCAGAGGTTTTAAGGAGAGATCTGTAGAGCTTGTCCGGCTGTTACGTGGGAAGTTTCAACGGCTTTTGTCCTCTTCCGCCCAAGCACCAGGCGGCACAGCGCGGCGGGTCAACGCTTTCAGCCAAGGCATTGCCGCCCGCATACTGCAAGGCTTCGGCGCCAGCCCCCGGACAAAGCACTGTCCTATACATAGAACGAATAAGGCCGCGTTTGCCGGCTAGTGCTCAAACGCCAGCAGCCTTATGGTGGTCGTACTTTGGAGGTACACCATGAAAAAACTCATCGGCATCTACACCAGCCCCCGCGCCCATTGGGTCGGCGATGGCTTCCCGGTGCGCACGCTGTTTTCCTACGACTCGATGGGCAAGCACATCAGCCCATTCCTGTTGCTGGACCACGCTGGCCCCGCCGATTTCACGCCCACCGATCAACGTCGCGGCGTCGGCCAACACCCGCATCGCGGTTTTGAAACCGTGACCATCGTGTATGACGGCGAAGTCGAGCACCGTGATTCCACCGGCGCCGGTGGCAAGATCGGCCCCGGCGATGTGCAATGGATGACCGCCGCGAAAGGCATCATCCATGAAGAGTTCCATTCCGAAGCCTTTGCCCGCAGCGGCGGGGCGCTGGAGATGGTGCAACTGTGGGTCAACCTGCCGGCCAAGGACAAAATGGCCGACGCCGGTTACCAGACCATCGTCGACGGTGATATCCCCGTGCTGCCGCTGGCCAACGACGCCGGGCAACTGCGCCTGATTGCCGGTGAGTTCGCCGGTACTCAAGGGCCTGCGCGTACCTTCACGCCGATTGACGTGTGGGACCTGCGCCTTAATGCCGGTAAAACGGTGACGCTGGACCTGCACGCCGGGCGTAATACTGCGCTGGTTATTCTGCGCGGCACGGTGCTGGTCAATGGCGAAGAGGTGGCGCGCCAAGGGCAATTGGCGTTGTTCGAGCGCGATGGTGCTCAGCTGACGCTGGAGGCCAACGATGACGCCAAAGTGTTGCTGCTCAGTGGCGAGCCGATTGACGAGCCTATCGTCGGTCACGGCCCGTTCGTGATGAACACCGAGCAGGAAATCCACCAGGCGTTTGCCGACTTCCAGTCGGGGCGTTTCGGGCAGATGGCGGGCTGATTGCCTGGCGCAATACCCCTGTGGGAGCTGGCTTGCCTGCGATGCAGGCACCTAGGTGTATCCGTTGCACCGAGGTGATGCTATCGCAGGCAAGCCAGCTCCCACATTTTGTTCTGCGCTATACCCGACGCCTTCAATTCATGCGATCTTCTGGGCATTCGCCCTGGAGTCGCCTGGATGCCCTCATTTATCGCTGATCACCCGATGTTGTGCGCCGTGGCGCTGATCTTTATCGACATCGCCGTGTGGCGTCTTATTTCCGCCAACCTCGCCAATTGGAAACTCGCGGCGCGCTTGGCGATTTTTGCCGTTTACAGCGCCGTGCTGTTCAACGACGGCATGAACCCCATGCAACTCGCGCCCTACGCCGACAACACCGCCTTGCACCTGGCGGCCACTGCGCTGCAGATCGGCTGGTGGCTGTTCGCCGCGCGCACCCTCACGGTGTTGCTCGGCACGGTGATGATGAATCGGGTCGGGCATGGCGGGCGATTGTTGCAGGACCTGTTGGGCGCGGTGATTTTCCTGATCGCGATCATCGCCGCCATGGCCTACGTGCTCGACCTACCGGTCAAAGGCGTGCTCGCCACCTCCGGCGCCGTGGCGATCATCGTCGGCCTGGCGCTGCAAAGCACCTTGAGCGATGTGTTTTCCGGGATCGTCCTCAATACCACCAAGCCCTACCAACTGGATGACTGGATTTCCATCGATGGCACCGAAGGCCGCGTCACGGATATCGACTGGCGCGCCACACGCCTGCAAACCTCCCAGGGCAGCATGGCGGTGATCCCCAACTCGCTGGCGGCCAAAGCCAAGATCATCAATTTCTCACGCCCGGCGGACATGTTCGGCCTGGCGGTCAGCCTGCAAGTCAGCCCCCATGCGCGCCCGCAAACCGTGATCGAGGCGCTGGAGCGCGCGATGCAAGGTTGCCGGTCGCTGCTGGCCAAGCCCGCGCCGAGCGTGGCGTTCAAGACGTCGGCCAGTGGCGGCGTCGAATATGAAATCAGCGGGTTTGTGCCGGCCATGACCCTCAAGCGCGAAGTGCGCAACCAGCTTTACGACCTGGCGTTCCGGCACCTGCAAGCGGCGGGCGTAGGCCTGTTGTCCGCCACCGAAAGCAGCGCGCCACCGGCGATGTCTGCCGCGCGGGCCTTGCTGGAGCGTTCGTCGATTTTCTCCACCCTGCGCCAGGAAGAGAAGGACACCTTCAGCCAGAACATGACCCAGCACACCTACCGCGCCGGCGAGATGATCTTGCCGGCGGGGGAGGTCAGCGACCATTTGTTTATTATCGAATCCGGCGTGGTCTCGGTGATGTTGGTCAAGGCTGGCCACAAGTTCGAAGCCGGTCGCATGGGGCCGGGCGAGGTGATTGGCGAGGCGGGGATTTTGTCGGATCAGGCGACGCTGGCGGACTTCTCGGCCAAGACCTTCTGCACGCTGTATCGCATCGAGAGGGAATACCTCAAACCTTGCCTGGATGCGCGACATGACATCAGCGAAGCAATGAAGGCGCTGCTGGATTTCCGTGTGCACACGGCGCAGGCCTTGACCCAGGAGGCGCCGGTGGTGCCGGTCAAGAAAGGCTTTTTGCAGTGGCTGCGTAATCGCGGGCTGTAGCGGGGCATTGCTGCAAAGCCCGCAAATTGTGCAGATCAGCGGCGTGCGCGCCGGGGTGGGCGCGCACTTTTCGTTGATCACTGAGTGAGGTAAACCGGGCTGTCGGTGGACAGTGAGGCTTTTACCGCATGGGTCATGTCGGTAATCAGTGCTTCCTCGCGGTCTTCGCTCAGGGCTTTGAGGGTGATGGCGACCACTTCCTGAGGCGTGCTTTTTGGTGCCTGCACATCGGCGACCATGTCGGTATCGATGTAGGCCGGGTGCACGCCGATAACCAGGGTGTTCTGTTCGCGCAGCTCGCCGCGCAGGCCGTTGGTCAGGCCCCACTGGGCGGACTTCGAAGTGCTGTAGCCGCCGGCGCCGGGCGGGCTCAGCCAGCTCAATACCGAGAGGATATTGATCAGCGCGCCGCCACCCTGCCTGGCCAGGATCGGCGCGAAGGCGCGGCTCACGCGCAGGGTGCCGAAGGTGTTCACGTCGAAGTGCTGCTGCAGGTTCTCGACACTGTCTTCGGCCAGCAACGAGCCGTATTTGAGCCAGCCCGCGTTGTTGATCAGCACACTCACATCGCTGCACTGCTCGGCGGCGCGCTGCACGCTGGCCGGGTCGGTAATGTCCAGCGCAACCGGCGTGCTGCCGGGAATATCGACACTGGCCGGGTCCCGCGCCCCGGCGTAAACCTTGGCGGCGCCCGCTGCCAGCAGCGCGGTGACGAATGCTTTGCCCAGGCCACGGTTGGCGCCGGTAACCAGTACGACTTTTCCACGAATATCCATGACGAACTCCAGGCGACGAATTAGGTTTAATGATGAAACCGTTTTTATCCTGAGCCTGTTGGTCCTATAATGCAACCTAATATTTCTGACTGCCGGGAGGCTCGACGATGAAACGCAAATGCCTGGAAGGCGACTGCTGCCCGGTTGCTCGTGCGCTCGATGTGGTGGGCGACTGGTGGACCCTGTTGATCATTCGCGACGCGTACGCCGGGGTGACGCGCTTCGGTGATTTCCAGAAGAACCTCGGTGTGGCGAAAAACATCCTCGCCACCCGCCTCAAGGACATGGTCGAGCAAGGCCTGCTGCAAACCAGCGAAATCGGCGCGCGCAGTGAATATCAACTCACCGACAAAGGCCGCGCGCTGATGCCGGTACTCGTCACCCTGGCCCAATGGGGTGAAGCCTTCACCGAGCCGGCGGCTGGCAGCACCCGCTTGCTGGATGCGCAGGCGCTCAAGCCGCTGCGCAAAGTCGAGATCCTGTCCGAAGACGGCCGCGTGCTGGGCCTCGAAGACATCTTCACCCAGCTACCCGCCTGAACTGAACGCGCCCACGGACCCAGGGGCATTTTCTTCAATACCCCACGTGCTCAGCCCTTTACCGTGATGCCATCTTCACGCGGCATCATAAAAAGGAACTGCAATGAGCCTGATCATTTCCATGGCGGCCTTCGCCCTGGCCACCTCCATCACACCCGGCCCGGTCAATGTGGTCGCGCTCAGCGCCGGCGCGCGCTTCGGCTTTGCCGCCAGCCAGAAACACGTAGTCGGCGCCGCCGTCGGCTTCACCCTGCTGTTGGTGCTGATCGGCCTGGGCCTGCATGAAGTGCTGGTGCGCTGGCCGCTCCTCACCCAGTTGATCCAGTGGGGCGGGGTGGCCTTTTTGCTGTACATGGCCTGGAAACTCGCGGTCGACGATGGCCGGCTCGACGCCGAGGGCACCGCTACTGCGCCGTCGATGCTCTACGGCGCAATCATGCAATGGCTCAACCCCAAAGCGTGGCTGGCCTGCGTGGCGGGCATGGGTTTGTTTGTGGCCGATGGCGATGCGCGCCAAGTCTGGCTGTTCGCGGCGCTGTACCTGGTGATCTGCTACCTGTCGGTGGCGTGCTGGGCGTATGCCGGCACCTTCCTGCGGCGCTACCTGAGCAACCCGCACGGCGTACGCCTGTTCAACCGCTCAATGGCCGCGTTGCTGGTGGCCAGTGTGGGTTATTTGCTGATGGCTTGAGCAAGTCGCGGTACTGCCCGGGCGTGGCGGCGAAATGCTGTTTGAAGGTGCGTTGGAAATGCGCCTGGTCGGCAAAACCGGCGGCCAGCGCCACGTCCGCGATCAATGCGCCGTTGCGCAACTGGGTGCGGGCAAACTGAATGCGCCGGTTCACCAGAAACGCATGGGGCGTGAGCCCGTAATACTGCTTGAACGCGCGGATCAGGTACGACGGCGACAGCTCGGCCGCCAGGCAAATATCTTCCAGCTTCAACGCCTCGGTGCAGTGCGCGCGGATGTACTCGGCGGCGCGCTCCAGCTTGTGGTTGACCTCCCGCACCGGCGTCAGCGAAGGGTTCAAACGCTGCTGCACCTCGGTGAAATAACTCACCAGCGCGCTCTGCTTTTGCAGCAACTCGGCCTGCTCATCCAACAGGAGTGCGTAGAGTTCGATCAAGCCGTTGTACAACACGGTATCGCGCGTGTGCGGTGTGTTGAAAGGCCGATAACCCTGGTCGGTGCTGAAACCCAGCTGGTATTGCAGGTCGGTCAGCCAAGGCGTGTCGAGGTACAGCATGTGATACGACCAGGGCTGATCGTAGATCGGGTTGCACGCATGCACATCGCCGGGGTTCATCAACACCACCGTGCCGGCGCTGATCTCAAACGTCTGCGCGCCGTAGTGGTAATAACTGCGCCCGGTGGTAATCGCGCCGATGGAAAAATGCTCGTGGGAGTGGCGGGTATACGTCACCTTGCGCCCGTCGGCGATGGTGCGCGCCTCAATGAACGGCAAGCGCTCGTCACGCCAGAAGCGCGGCGCTTGCGCGGGGTGAGCGGAGGTGTTCAGCGTCATGGCGGTGGCCCCATCCCTTGAGGAACGAGCAGGGATCATTACACAGCCGCGTGCTGCATCGCCATGGCCGTTGATCAAAGCGCTTTAGACAAAAACACCCGGCTGCTGCCTTGCGGTTCACAGGGTATTTCGCCAAACCGCACCCAGCCGTGTTTCTCATAAAACCCCGGCGCCTGAAAGCTCAGGGTGTACAGCACCGCGTTGCGGCAACCGCGCCGCCGCGCCTCGTCTTCAAAGGCATGCAGCAATTGGCTGCCCAGTCCCGAACCGCGCAGGGAGTCGGGCAGGTGGAACAGGTCGAGGAAGGCCATGCCCAGGGAAGTTTTGCCGGTGATGCCGCCGAGAATCTGCCGGGTGTCAGGGTCTTTGAGCAGCACCGTCAGCGGCAGGCGATCGTTGGAACCAGTGATGGCTTCATTGAACGCAGCCAGGCCGTTGCCGAGCAAATGCTCGGCGTCGGGGTGGGGTTGGTCGCTGATTTCAATGTGCGGTGCAGTCATCACGGAACGCTTCCTGGGTTAGAGCGCCATCACCATCTCATGCCACGCCATCCCGCCATGTTCCGACGGCGAAGGCTGCACATAGGTGTAGCCCATGCGCGTGTACAACGGCACATGTTGCTCCTTGCACATCAAGTGAATCGTCTGCTTGCCCATCGCCCGCATGTGCTGCACAAACTCAGTCATCAGCAGCCTGGAATAGCCATTGCCCTGCTGCGCCGGGTCAACCACCACCGACATAATCACCACATTCGGCGCCTCGGCCGAATGCCCCACCAACTCCTTGAACGCCTCATCCGACATCACCACCTGATGGGCGCAGCCACAGTTGATAAAACCCACCACTGCGCCATCCGCCTCCAGAATCAAAAAGCCCTCGGGGTACTGCGCGATACGCGTGGCGATCTTTTCCAGCGTCGCGGCTTCATCGCCTTCGTAAGCGCTGATTTCGATGTCAAAGCAACGCGCGGCATCGGCGGGGACGGCATTGCGGAAGGTGAGGGCGGGCATGGGCGTTTCCTGGGGCGTTAAACGAAAGGCCACATCATAGCGGCACGCCCAAACACTCGCCATCGCCGCACCGGCAGCGTCGAACAAAGATCAAACGGTGGGAGCTGTCGAGCCCCCGCGAGGCTGCGAAGGCGGCGGTACAGGCACTATCAAAGCCGGATCAGTACGCCTGTTTAAGTTCACCAAAAACCAGAAAACCCGCCAAAGCGGGTTTCCACACAGCTCACATCACATCAACTCACAGCAGCCACATCAAACCCCCGCCGCTCCATCACCGTAAACACATCCGCCACATCCTGCACCATGATCCGAGCGGTATTGGCGACGGTATTGATGTCGTGCTCGGCATAGTCGGACACATTGGAGCACGCCATCAGATGCAGGTAGGCGAGGGCGGCGTTGAGACGTTCGCTGGCGCAAGCGTGAAGCTCGCTGAGCGGAGCGTCGCTGTCGATGAGGAGGACAGGGTATTCGGTTGCGGTTTGGGACATGGGGGTGAAGCGGCGGGGCGGGTGTTGAGTAGTCATAAGGTTCGATTCTATTTTGAGTAAAAAGAACTGCCACCTTGCTGCTGCGAAACAGTCTGGGTGGCAACTGTGCGCGGGTTCGCAGACCAGGAAGAATCACCCCCGGCAGACCCGAAGGTCTCCCACGCACAGCCGCCATAAACAAGACGCAGGCGGACTCCGCCTGAGGGTCTGATGACTGTGCAGGTTGATTCTATTTTGGTAGGGCTGCGAAACCCGGTCGCTGACCGAGGTTGGCGACGGGGCGAACTATAAGGTGCCGTTAGCCAAGGCGCAACTGAGAGGGTTGTATCAACCCTCTCTACTGACTTTTCCTATCCATCGATCAGGATATTTTGGCTAGATTCACAAACCTGCTCATCCATTTGCGTTCGACTTGGTCAGTCGTTTTGCATCGGGGTTTTCCAGTAAAGTTGCGGACATGATTGGCAGAAAGTGGCCAATTGATTTCTAGCCCAACGGGACGAAAATAGCCAAGAGCTTTCTAACGTGAACAGCAGCAAACTGCCAGTTGCTGCTACTGCGTAAAAAAGTACGGTTTGCCAAAAATCTGCCGGATATTTCCTACAGCTAGGCCAGCCTAGGCTGTATAGATAAACAGTTTATGCATTTATCGAATCCAAATTGTCGGTTCCTGCTAGACCTACTGATAGCGTTTTGATAGTTTCTAAAATATCCGAGGTCGCAAGGCCACGTGAAGCAAAACAGATGACGCCCAACCGGCACCTATAGATTTCGGAAGGATACGATGAGCATCGCCTCCCGATGAGTATTCACAAGGCAGGCATGCAGTGATCACTACACCCGTTGGCAAATTCACAGGTACAACTTGGGAAGCACAGTGTCAGCTTGCATTTAAACTTAAGCATGGCGGTGATGGATATCAACATATACCTGCCTCGCCTGGTGATTTTGGAATTGAGGGATATACGAAACATACAGGATATGCGTTTCAGTGTTATTGCCCAGAAAGGCTTTATCATCAGGATGAACTCTATGATAAGCAGCGTACAAAAATCAACGACGATCTGAAGAAACTCAGAGATTATTCTGATGAACTACAGAAGATTCTCGGTGGTACAAAGATTAGAAATTGGTGTTTTGTTACTCCCGAAATCAGCAGAAACAAGCTGCACTCCTACACTCAGGTTAAACAGACAGAAGTCAGGGGGTGGAGTCTTCCTCATCTCGATGAAGAATTCACGATTTTGCTCCATGATCATGAGTTCTATATAAAAGAATTCAATCTCTTGCGTACATCAGAAGGTCTGCCTCCATGTTTGGGTTCGCCAACAGAATCGTTGCCAAGAGTAAGCATTAGCCCTGAGCCGTATGATGAAAATTTGGAAAGGAAGTGTCGCCTACGTATGCCGGGCAGACCTGCTCAAAAAATTGAAAACTTGATTAAGTTGACAACTAACAATTTCCTTGATCATGATACATACTTTCAATCGTTGTATGACCGTTCGCCCCAAACGTATGTGAACGTCGCTCGAATAGTTAATACTTTTGAGCAAGACGTATTGGAGTGGGGGCTTACGTCAGAAGCAACGCCCGAGGAACTCACAGCAATGGTAAAGGACAGGTTGATGGAATACCTGACTACTGATCGCCATCTCAATATAGACAAGTCCATGGCAAGTGATGTGGTGCGTAGGACTGTCGCGCGATGGCTTGCGATCTGCGAACTGGACTTCAACGAGTAAATAATGGCTCAGCTTAAATTTATAAGGCGGCCCATTCCGGTGCTCTCGGAGCTCCGCCCTATATACAAAATTTCCCAGGCACTTCTCATTCTACATCTGTCTGGACGTGGCGGTAGATCCAGCCTTCCTAAAATTCATCTATTGAATTGGGCGCTCAAGACACCCGAGCGTACCCGGTCACTAACAGTTGGTGCTCAGCAAGGTCAATTACAACTTCCGATCTGGGGTTTCGATCCTGCGATGGCAATCGCACTTAATCTTGCGTTCAGTGAGAAATTGATAGCGCCAACTACGACAGGGTTTGAGCTAACCCCTTCTGGTAAGTCCTATGTGGAGCTGATAATCGCGGATGAGTCCGTACTCTACGAAGAAAAAGCGGCATTGAAGCTAATTGGGAAAAAAATTACGGAAGATATGGTGAGTACCGTATCCAAGGGATGGGAATAGAGATGTACATCAAAGCAATCCATATCGACATTCATACGGATAGCGGACCGTTTGGATTTTATACAGAATTCAATCGTAACCTGAACATCATTCGCGGTCGAAATTCAGCCGGCAAGAGTACAATCGTACATGCGATTATGTATGCCATAGGTATGGAGGAATTATTGGGGGCACAGAATGAGAATGCACTCACATATGCCTTGAAGGATTATCTGGAGCATGAAGGACTTAAGCATCAAATCCAGACCTCCAGGGTTACGATTGAAATCGAGAGCAACGGCAAGACCATTACTGCAAGGCGTAGCGTTAGAGAGAACGGGCTCAGTACAAAGCTCGTGCGAATCCAGGAATGCTCAGGGCTTACCAAGGGTGAATCGGCACCCACCCTCTATAAGTTTATACATGACGCAAACAGCGCTCAGATCGAAGAAGGATTTTTTAGATATTTTGAGCAATTTCTCGACTTGCAACTGCCCCTCGTACCGCGGACGAACAACAAACCGGCAAAGCTTTATTTGCAATATATCTTCGCAGCCATGGTCATCGAACAGAAACGTGGATGGACCGACTACATTGCAAACCTTCCATATTTCGGTGTGCGAGATGCACGCATCAAGATCGTTGATTTCTTGGTTGGCACCGATGTATTTGAAACGGATGCCAAACGCGATATTTTGGATCAAGAGTCCAAGCAGATTTATGATGAATGGCAAATCACTTACCGAACACTTTTGGGTGAGACCCTCAAACAGGGTTTCAAATTTTCCAATGTATCGAAAACACCAGTACCAGATTTTAACTCAGAGCTAGTCAGCTTTCAAAAGGTCTCTCAGGGTGTAACAGAGAGTATCTTGGAATACAGGCAGCGTAAAATAAGTGAGCATCAAGTTATTGGTTTGAAGCTCTCTAGCCAGAGTGAGACGCCAACACAGGAGATTACTCAGGCAATTGAAATACATACTAATGAGCTTGAGCGTTTCACAGTTGCTTATGAAACCTGCTTGGGCGACCTCGCGCTATCGCGCGTCAATCTAAACAGCAACAAGCTTAACACTCGACAGGCCAGAGATGAACTGACCAAGAATCATGCTGCACAGAAGCTGATTAAGTTCGGCGCATCGATCAGCCTGTCAACTGTAAACAACTCTTGTCCAGCCTGCCATCAATCTATTGGCAACTCTCTTGTAGACCTGCATGAGAGTACCCCATATATGGATATCGACACCAACATAGACTACTTGTCTGCTCAATTGCGAATGCTTGAAAGAGAAAAGGGTGGAATTGAGCAGTCCATCAAAGAGTCTGAGGCTCTAAAAGATCAACTGTCAAGAGTTCTGTCGACTACGAAGTCAGCGCTCAGGGCACTACGGTCCGACCTGAACTCCAACTCATCTGTTTCCAAATCGGGGATTAGGCTGCAAGTACATATAGAGATGGAGCTAGAAGAGCTTACTAAATTTGAAGAAAGTTCTGATCGGGCGCTCGATGCTCTCAGCTCACTGTCACAACGCTTCCTCGATAATCAAAAAGTTCGGGGGATCATCCCGGTAGATCACTACTCGCCTGCTGACCTGGCTAAATACTCCCTCTTCGAAAGAATGTTCCGGGCCAATATTAGTGCATTCGACTATCACAGTGCGGCAATCGAGGATATCGAGTTTAACAGAGAGAATCTCCTCCCATACCTCGCTAAGATTGAACTCAGGGAAATCAACGGTCAAAGGCAACCATTTAATTCCGCAGCCCTCGACTTGTCCTCAACTTCAAGCATTGGAAAAAGCGATGACTACCCTAAAGGTAAAGGTAATATTGCTAGGGAGTCTAGCGCGAGCGATTTTGTTCGTCTGATCTGGAGTTACTTGCTTTCCATTTATCAAACGTCCTCCCACGAAACAGTCAATGGTAATCACTTGGGTTTCCTGTTGTTGGACGAACCTGGGCAGCACTCGATGGCGACCAAAAGCCAACAGGCACTCTTCCAGCTTTTATCGTCTGAGAGTGGGCTGCAAAGTATCGTTGCAGCTTCGTTTGATGACAGTGAGGCCACATATAGAGAAGCAACCTCTAACGTTGAGTTCAAGCTTATTCAGCTTGGGGATAAGTCGATTTTGCCGATCAACTGATTTGCCGTTGGCTCCGTAGAAAAATTTAAACCTAAGGTGAAAATGTCTTCGGAGTTGGAAATGGCCCAAGCATAATTGGTGTCAGACAATGGTTTAGTGATTTTTTATCCTAGTCTGATTCCATTATTCTTGCATTGCTGGCAAATGATACGATGTTACCTTTCAATACCTGCGCGCATCCCGTTGGCAAAGTTCGTCCGTGCATTTCAGAGATAGAGTTTGCCGCAGCTACAAAAGTGCATTGAGAGGCGCGTTAAAACATGTCACGACAGCATTTTATATATGCCGAATGAGTTGTTCATATAATTATAGCCATATTATACTTAAGCTTGATAAGCCTGCGAGTAAATGGTATTGGAGAGAATCTCAGTGGCCTGATTTGCACAGCCTCAAGTTGTTACTGTTTGGAGTCTACAAATGCAGAACTTTATAAATGTTACCGCGACTATGCTTATAGAAATAATTGAGTCGAAAAGCGATAGTCAAAGAGTCGCTTTGCAGTTTGTACTTGAAGAGCTTGATGCAGCAAGAAGTGGAATTGATTTTATTAGAGATCGAATTAAGAGCTTTTATTTTATGGAGGTCGACTACGTTGGGGCAATGGACCGTAGTTGGCTGGATGTTGACGGCGGTTCAGGGCCTCAACAGTTTTTAGTAAAGGCAATAAGTACGATTGAGCAGCAATTGGGTAGCGATCTGGCGGCCATGGTGAGGATATCTATCGTTGAATATATAATTCGCCACTACCGGCTCGGTAGATTTTATATCGACAAAGAAGTAAGGGTGGCATTAAAGCCACTAAATATTTTCGAGCCTATAGTTTGTGAGGAAAGTCTTCTCCATCCCCATATAAAATATTTGCTAAAAGAGGAGAATAAGCCTGTTCGTGATGTAATTTTCCGTTGGTCAAGTGGGTTTGAAGATAGAGATAATAAATTTAATTATGAGTTTCAAACGACATTTAACTCATCTTTCTGGGAGATTTATCTGTATCAATGCTTTAAAGACTTGGGCATGACCGTTGATTTTTCTAAAGCCAGCCCTGATTTTGTTGCGGAGAGTCGAAATGGAGAATCTATAATCATCGAGGCAGTAACAGCAAATCACGCTCACAACTCCTCTCCTGAGTGGCTTGGCGAGGAACTGAGACAAGATGATGACTTTTTGAATTTTGCTTGCGTGAGAATTTTAAATGCCATCGATAGCAAACATAAAAAGTTCATCCAGACATACTCAAAGTTTGAGTATGTCAAGGGCAATCCATTTGTCATTGCTTTAGCGCCATTCGAGCAGTCAATGTTTTTCATGCAAAATAATGAAGCAATAAATAGAGTTTTGTATAAGCAGGGAATTGATAAGGGAAATGGTTTTCTAGAAATAGAAACACCTACGGTTTTAAAGGGTGGAAATATTCCTCTCGAACTCGGGTTGTTTACAAGTAGCAAGTATAAAGAGGTAAGCGCTATAATATTTTCGACCACCGCTACGATAGGGAAAGCAATAGCGCAGACTTCATTGTCTAGGCATGTAAGATGTGGTCGATATCACGAGGAAAGGGGGTTGATAGTTGAATTAATAGACAGCTCAAAGCACTTTGAGACTCATCTTGATGGGTTACAAATTCATCATAATCCATATGCGGAAAATAAGCTTCCTTCTGAAGCATTCGATAGCTATGAAATCACCCATTATTACTATGATACCGTTTCGAAAATTATTGATAATCAGCAAAAAAGCTACACTTTAATCTCAAGAATTTTTTTGCCTTCTCTTTCATAAGTGAGGGAGTGTACTGATTAATTTTCAAATCCGGCTTGGGCCATTTTACTGTTTTTAGCGATACCGGCTCTACATCTGACTTGGTTGCCTGTTTTTGCCGAAAACAGGCCGACTCGACCGCCACTTTGCACCTGCTGTCCATTCATTCCGACGGCCCCCTTGGATCGAACCGAGTAATCGTTGGCCTCAACACCTCAGTTATCCATTCAGACACAACGCAAACGAACATTCCCACAGCATCAATCGTGCAACCTAACCCCAAATAACCACCCACACCCCAGCCGCAAAGCCACGATATGGATGGTCCCCTCAATCACTCTCAAAACACTACATTCGGTTCACTCAAACCCCACCCACCAACTTCCCCCCATCCATCCTGCGTTTGTAGGCACTATCCCGACTAGCCAGCCAAAAATACAACGGCGACGTCACCACCAACCCCACCACCCAAGACAAATCCGCCCCGTTAATGTGTTCGGAAATCGGCCCCACATACAGCGGCGTGTTCATAAACGGAATCTGCACCGCAATCCCGATGGCATACGCCAGCAGCGCCTGTGGGTTGTACTTGCCATAAATCCCGCCATCCACCCGGAAGATCGACGCAATGTCGTACTTGCCCTTATGAATCGCATAAAAGTCGATCAGGTTGATCGCCGTCCACGGCACCAGGACCACCAGCAATACCAGCACCATGTCGACGAAGTGGCCGATGAAGTCTTTGGAGGCAAACACCACTGCAATCGCGCAGGCGGCGAGTACGAGGATGGAGATCACCGCGCGGCTTTTGGCGGTCGGAATCCAGCGATACGCGAAGGTCTGCACCAGGGTGATGATCGACAGCACTGCGCCGTACAGGTTGAGGGCGTTGTGGCTGATTACGCTGAGCAGGAACAGCACCGGCATCAACTGAAGCCGCACCCGCTGCGGCTTCAGTCGTCGGCCCGTCAGCGGCGCGGGGTCTGCAAGGCGTGGTAGCCGTAATCGGCGCGGGCTTTGCGTAAAGGAACGCCCGCCTCGATAGCCGCACGAATATGCGCTTCGGCCTGGTGGATTTCTTCGGCCACCGCCAGCACTTCGCTCAGTGAACCGGCCGGAATTACTACCAGGCCATCACCGTCGCCGCGTAACCAATCGTCGGGTTGTACCCGCACGCCGCCCAGCGTAACGGGCGACTGGATCGCTTCGACACGCACGCGATCCTTGCCGGTGCGCATCCAGTTACCCCGGGCAAAGATTGGGTAGTTAAGCGCCAGCGCACGGTCGACATCGCGGCAGATACCGTCAATCACCGTCCCGGCCAACTGCTTGCGGGCGGCGGTAGAGGTCAGCAAATCGCCCTACACGGTGCTGTCGAGCCGCGCCTGGTTGTCGATCACTACCACCTGGCCGGCCTCAAGGTCGTCGATGTAGTCACCCACCGAGCCGCCGTCCAGGCCAGTAGGGCCGTAGCGCAGGGTCCAGGCTTTGCCTGTGAGGTTGAAGGACCGGTCCAGAGGCATGATGCCGGTGCACTGGCAAACGATTTTCAGGCGGTCCATCGCATCGCTGAGGTCGGTGCAACTCAGGGCGTTGAGACGGGTGAAAATAGAGGTTTGCATGATGTGGCCTTCCTTGTGTCCGGTAGGTTAACGCGCGCTGGCAGCGGCACTGAATGCGTGGATCTTGTCGACGATCTGGCGGGACGCCGTCCTGATTGCCGTGGTGGTATTGCCGGCGATATGTGGCGTCAGTTGCGCGTTGGGAATGCCGGTCAGTGGCGAGTCGAACCGGTCTTTTTCCAGGGCAAAGGTATCGATGGCGACCGCTTTGATATGCCTGGGAAACTGGCGCATGAAGGCTGCCAACTGGTGCTCGTCAACGATCCCGCCGCGAGCGGTATTGATGAGGATTGAACCCTGGCGCATCTGCTGGAACTCGGCAGTGCCGAACAAACCTCGGGTCTGTGGGGTGAGCGGTACGTGGATCGAGACGAGGTCCGCCTCGGCCAGTAACTGTTCAAGGCTTGCTCGTCGTTCAAGCTCAAGGCTGCGCGCCACCGGTTCGGTGAAGCGCTCGGACCCGGTGGCGATCACCTTGATGCCCAGCGCCGCAGCCTTGCGCGCCACCTGCCGGGCAATGCTGCCGGTGCCCACCAGCCCAAGCGTCAGTTCGGCGTATTCGCGGGCAGGTGCCAAGCTGCCTTTTGCCCAATGGCCGTTGTGCGTTTTGGCGTTGTAGTAATCCAGGTCGCGAGACAGAAACAGCGCCTGGGCCACGACGTATTCGGCAACAGCGACCGCGTTGGAACCCGGCGTGTTGAGTATCGCCACGCCACACTGCTCGCACGCCAGCCGATCAATATGGTTAACCCCGGTGCCGGCCTGGGCAATGGCGCGCAGGGGTGTGGCCAGCGCGGGCGAGGTGGCGGCGCGGATCAGGCTGGCGCCGAAGGGGGTGTTCAGGCGCGTCTTGAACACGCTATAACCCCCGGCCTGATTCACGGCGGCAATAAAGGCAGGCTCGTCATGGCAGTTGATCTCGGCATAGTGAATGCGCGTGGCGTAGTGCTGCCGGATGCGGTCTTTGTCGGCGAAATAGTGCAGGTTGAGGGTGACGACCAGGCCCAGCTCAAGAAAGCGATCGACTTCCTCAAACAGTAACGGCGGCCCGGGGGCATCGAGTATCAGGGTGGTAAATGCCATACAGTTGATCCTCTTGGAGGGTAGCGCCTGCCGATACCCAGGTTGCCCTGGGTACCGGGGTTAATCACCAGGTGAAATGGTGCGCGCTTGCGGGATCGACCAGACCCGCATCGGTACTCACGGCCGCGAGGAACCCGCTGTAGAAATCATTCAGCGATGAACACTGGATGAACTCGGGATTGCTCTTGGCGGAAATTGGGGTCAGACCACGGTTAAAATAATGGTGGTCTGACCCTGAGGGACCTCTAGGTGCATATTCATCAAGGCATCAATGTAGGGCGCCTTATGCGCGAGATATTCAGCAATGCCGCCCCGGTTGTTAGCTTCGAGCTGCAGCTTCAAATCCTGATATTGCTCGCGGACAGTGCTGTCTTTTCTCAACAGGTCGCGGAAACACAACATTCGTGCAATCTGTTCATGACCAGCAACGCACACGTGTATTTTATGAGTTCTCACCCCATCAACGTCGCGACGATAAAAGTGGTGCCCTGCGGAAAGATCTGATCCCCGCACGTAGCCCAATGTTCGCATGAACTTGTTACGAGCGACTTCATTTAAATGCTCCGACACCACAACCAGGATGTCGATTTCCGGTTTGGCAGAAAGCCCCGGAACGGCGGTGCTACCAATATGATGAGTTCCGATAAGCTCAGCACCGAAGCCCCCCGCGATTCTTCGGTTTTCGGCGGTAAAAAGTAGCGGCCACTGAGGGTCGTATGGACAGATTTTACTGGTGAGGGCCATCAGCGTTCCTTGCGTCATAGTCGAAGGGACAGAAGATTAACCTCGGTTCAAAAATTTTGAAATTTCTCTGCGACAACTGTGTTGGTAGACCTTTTTCGAAAGTCCCGACTGATTGTGATTTTGAGGGGGCGTCTTGGCTGGACGCTTACGCAAATGTGTCTTCGGAGGGCATTCAATTCCACAGCCTAGCCCCCAAAAACAAAAAAACCAGCCACACCCCAGCCGCAAAGCCACGATATGGATGGTCCCCTCAATCAATCTCAAACCGCTTCAGGCAGCTGCCTCAAATCCCCCCCACCAACTTCCCCCCATCCATCCTGCGTTTGTAGGCACTATCCCGACTCGCCAGCCAAAAATACAACGGCGACGTCACCACCAACCCCACCACCCAAGACAAATCCGCCCCGTTAATGTGTTCGGAAATCGGCCCCACATACAGCGGCGTGTTCATAAACGGAATCTGCACCGCAATCCCGATGGCATACGCCAGCAGCGCCTGTGGGTTGTACTTGCCGTAGATGCCGCCATCCACCCGGAAGATCGACGCAATGTCGTACTTGCCCTTATGAATCGCATAAAAGTCGATCAGGTTGATCGCCGTCCACGGCACCAGGACCACCAGCAACACCAGCACCATGTCGACGAAGTGGCCGATGAAGTCTTTGGAGGCGAACACCGCTGCAATGGCGCAGGCGGCGAGTACGAGGATGGAGATCACCGCGCGGCTTTTGGCCGTCGGAATCCAGCGATACGCGAAGGTCTGCACCAGGGTGATGATCGACAGCACCGCGCCGTACAGGTTGAGGGCGTTGTGGCTGATCACGCTGAGCAGGAACAGCACCAGCATCAGTGGGCCGATGGCGCCGGTGGCGAGTTTGACGGCGTCCATGGTGTCCATGCCCACTGGGGTGGCGAGGACGGCGACGGCGCCGAAGATGAAGGCCAGGCTGGAGCCGAGGGCGGAGCCCAGGTAGGTGGTCCAGAAGGTGGAAGCGACGGGCACGTCGGCCGGCAGGTAGCGGGAGTAGTCCGACACGTAGGGCGCGAAGGCGATTTGCCACAGCGCGGCGAGGGACACGGTGGCCAGCCAACCGGAGATGTTGAAGCTGCCACGGGTCAGGAAGTCAGTGGTCTGCACGTGGGTAAAGATGTAGCCGAAGCCCAGCACGATGCCGGCGCCGAGCACCCAGGTGCCGATGCGGTTGAGCACGTGGATGAAGCGGTAGCCGATGATGCCGATGATTCCGGAACCGATGGCGCCGATCACGATGCCGACCGGCACGGGCACGCTGTCGACCACGCCGTGCAGGGATTTACCCGCCAGCACGATGTTGGAGGCGAAGAAGCCGATGTACATGACGCCGGCAATCACCACCACCAGCAGGGCGCCGAGGGAGCCGAACTGGGCGCGGCTCTGGATCATTTGCGGGATGCCCATTTGGGGGCCTTGGGCTGAGTGCAACGCCATTAATACGCCGCCGACGAGGTGGCCGACGAGGATGGCGACGATGCCCCACACCAGGTTCAAGTGGAACAGTTGTACACCCAGCGCACCGGTGACGATTGGCAATGGCGCGATGTTGCCGCCAAACCACAGGGTGAACAGGTCTCTTACCTTTCCGTGGCGATCTTCCGGGGGCACGTATCCAATCGTGTGTTTTTCGATAAGCGGGGCGGAGGATGTTGCAGTGGTAACCATGACGAGCTCCAAGGCAAGGTGAGTACGTTGACGTACTTCGCTGTGCGCCGCCTGCGCGGCGCTTTGTTGTTGGAGTGATCATCTGCAATGGTGGCGGGGAGGTAAATTAGTAAGTTTGTTGCTATAGACCTTAAAAAATATAGCTCGCGCTTTGATACGCTCCGGTATGTTGCCTACCTGTGTTTTGCGGGCGAAGTCCTGCGTTTATGGAGGTCCCGATGGCTGCCTATAACCTGCGCCAGCTCAGATATTTTGTCACCACGGCCGAGTGCGGCAGCGTCGCCGAGGCTTCGCGCAAGCTGTATATCGCGCAGCCGTCGGTCTCTACCGCGATCAAGCAGTTGGAAGACAGTTTTGGCGTGCAGCTGTTTATCCGCCATCACGCCCAGGGTGTGTCGCTGACACCTAGCGGCGCGCGGTTTTATCGCAAGGCGCTGGAGTTGTTGCGGGTGGCGCATGAGTTCGAGCAAAACGCCCTGGCCGACAATGATGTGGTGGCCGGGCAGATCGATATCGGCTGCTTTGAAACGGTGGCGCCGTTGTATTTGCCGCGCTTGATCGCCGGCTTCAAGGCGCGTTGGCCTGGGGTGGAAATCCGCATTCGCGACGGCGAGCAGCAAGAACTGGTGCAGGCGCTGACGGCGGGCAGTATTGATGTGGCGATGCTGTTTGAGCATGACCTGGGCGGCACGATTGAAACCACGCCATTGATGCCGCCGCAGCAGCCGTACGCGTTGCTGCCGGCGGATCATCGCTTTGCGCAGCAGGCCAAGGTGTCGCTGGCGGACCTGGTGCTGGAGCCGATGATTTTGCTGGATGTGCTGCCGAGCCGGACCTACTTCGTGAGCATCTTTGAAGAGCGCGGGTTGACCCCGAATATCGTGTTCAGCTCGCCGTCCATCGAGATGGTGCGGGGCATGGTGGGCAGGGGGTTTGGCTTTTCGATTTTGGTGACCAAGCCTTTTACCGAATACACCTACGATGGGCAGAAGGTGGTGTGCGTGCCGTTGGCAGAGACCGTCACGGGCTCGGGGTTGTCGGCGGTGTGGCTGCGGCGGGCACCGTTGACCAAGCCGGTGCAGCTATTCGTCGACTACTGCCGCGAAGAACTGGCACGCCTGCTGGGCTGAACCTGAAATGCTCTCTAATCAACAACAGAGATCAACTGTGGGAGCCGGGCTTGCCCGCGATGGCGGTGGGTCAGTCAGCCTCCATGTGTCTGAAAGACTGCATTCGCGAGCAAGCCCGCTCCCACATGGGATTTTGGGTGTCTGGTAGAGCGGTGACTCAGGCGGCGGTGTGTCAGTTGCCCGAAGTGTTGGCGGCTACACTGCTATCGCAGGCAAGCCAGCTCCCACAGTAAATCTGTGTTGCCCATCCTGCCCAGAAGAACTGGCGCGCCTGCTGGGCTGAACCTGAAATGCTATCTCGTCAACAACAGAGATCAACTGTGGGAGCGGGCTTGCCCGCGATGGCGGTGGGTCAGTCAGCCTCCACGTGTCTGAAAGACTGCATTCGCGAGCAAGCCCGCTCCCACATGGGGTTTTGGGTGTCTGGTAGAGCGGTGACTCAGGCGGCGGTGTGTCAGTTGCCCGAAGTATTGGCGGGTACACCGCCATCGCGGGCAAGCCAGCTCCCACAGTAAATCTGTGTTGCCCATCCTACCCAGAAGCACTGGCACGCCTGCTGGGCTGAACCTGAAATGCTATCTCATCAACAACAGAGATCAACTGTGGGAGCGGGCTTGCCCGCGATGGCGGTGGGTCAGTCAGCCTCCATGTGTCTGAAAGACTGCATTCGCGAGCAAGCCCGCTCCCACATGGGATTTTGGTTTCTGGTAGAGCGGTGACTCGGGCGGCGGTGTGTCAGTTGCCCGAAGTGTTGGCGGGTACACCGCCATCGCAGGCAAGCCAGCTCCCACAGTAAATCTGTGTTGCCCATCCTGCCCAGAAGCACTGGCGCGCCTGCTGGGCTGAACCTGAAATGCTATCTCGTCAACAACAGAGATCAACTGTGGGAGCCGGGCTTGCCCGCGATGGCGGTGGTTCAGTCAGCCTCCACGTGTCTGAAAGACTGCATTCGCGAGCAAGCCCGCTCCCACATGGGGTTTTGGGTGTCTGGTAGAGCGGTGACTCGGGCGGTGGTGTGTCAGTTGCCCGAGGTGTTGGCGGGTACACCGCCATCGCAGGCAAGCCAGCTCCCACAGGAGAGCTGTGTTGCCCATTGGGGGTGTTGTTCGGCTCAGGTGCGGATCGAGTCGAGCATGCGCTGCAGCATGGCGTCACAGCCTGCCAACTGCTCGATACTCACAAACTCATCCGGCTTATGCCCCTGGTCCATACTCCCGGGCCCGCACACCACCGTGGGAATGCCCACTGCATCAAACAACCCGCCCTCGGTGCCGAATGCCACGGTGCCGAAGTCCCTTGAGCCGCTGAATGCCGCAATCAATTCCGCTGCCTGGCTGCGCTCATCGGTCACCAACCCCGGGTACGCCGACAGCTCGGTAAACCGGATCGCACTCTGCGCACTCACCGCCTGCATGCGCGGTAATACCTGTTGCAGGGCGTAGGCTTGCAGTTCCTCGGCCACTTCACCCGGGTCCATAGAAGGTAATGCGCGAATCTCGAAATCAAACCGGCAGTCTGCCGGGACGATATTCAGTGCTTTCCCCCCGGCAATCACCCCGGTCTGCACGGTGCTGAAGGGCGGATCAAACCTCGGGTCCTGCGTCTGCCGCAGCCGCTGGCCAATTCGCCCCAGTTCACCGATCAAGTCGGCGGCATGTTCAATCGCGTTCACCCCAGACGGCGCATACGCCGAGTGGCAGGCCTCGCCATGCACGTCGCAGCGCATCGCCAGCTTGCCCTTATGGCCGAGCACCGGTTTCAGTTCAGTCGGCTCGCCGATGATGCACAGCATCGGTTTCACCGGCCGTTGCTCCAATACCGCGAGCAACGAGCGTACGCCCAGGCAGCCGACTTCCTCGTCGTAAG
Source organism: Pseudomonas sp. O39 (assembly GCF_045447295.1). Lineage (NCBI taxonomy): Bacteria > Pseudomonadati > Pseudomonadota > Gammaproteobacteria > Pseudomonadales > Pseudomonadaceae > Pseudomonas > Pseudomonas sp. O39. Next base: position 97,315 of record NZ_JBJGXV010000020.1, on the reverse strand, counting down.
ACAGGGCGATATGCACCGGTAGGCGCAAGTTGGCCTTGACCAATGCCGGCACCAGCGCCAGCACACACGCGATGTAGCCCTTCATGTCCGCCGTGCCCCGGCCAAACAACTTGCCGTCGTGCTCGGTCAATTCAAACGGCGGCAGCGTCCACGGCTGGCCGTCCACCGGCACTACGTCGGTGTGCCCCGACAGCACAATGCCCGGCAACTCCACCGGACCAATGCTGGCGAACAGGTTGGCCTTGCTGCGTTCCGCGTTGTAGACCAGCTCACTGGCCACGCCGTGCCCCGCCAGGTAATCGCGCACGAACGCGATCAGCAACAGGTTGGATTCGCGGCTGGTGGTATCAAACCCCACCAGCGCGCGCAGCAACTCGCGGCTGCTGCTCATCGGTCGTCTCCGGCCACGCCGTAACCGGGGGAGCGGTCGGGGGCGAGGGCGCGGTCGATGTAGTCCTGCACTTGCGGGCGGTAGGCGTCCCAGAGTTTTTGCAGTGCGCCGATGGGGTGTTCCTCGGCCCAATCCACCCGCAGGTTGATGATTGGCCAGGTCAGCTCGCCCACCACCACCAGTGCGGCGGAATGCACCGGCCCGGCTTCGCCACCGGCGGCGATGGCGGCGTGCATCGCCGCCAGCAGGCGGTCTGCTAACTGGCCTTCGCCGTGCTCGAAAGCCTTGACCATCGCTTCGATCACTGCTCGGTCGGCGAGCATGTTGCCCGCCGCCACGCACTGTTCGCCCGATACGGCATTGTGCGTGCCGAGGGTTTCACTGCCGCTGAAATGCACACTGCGGCCCAGGTGATCAATCGCCGTCAACTGCCGGTATTGGCTGTAGCCGTTGCGCGTCAGGGCTTTGTCGACGGCCTCGGCCGGCGCCAGGCCTTGTTCGAGCAGGTCGAGCACGTCCGGGCCCAGCGCCGGCAGGGTGATGTTCTGGGTCGAGACCGCGCCCACACCGGGCCGCAGCCAGGGGCAGCGGGCGCCTACGGCTATGCTCGATGAGCTGATGGCGATGCCCAACTGGCCGGTGTCCGCGCAACGGGCGACGATTGAAAAGGTCATGGGTGGCTCCTTATTCGGGGATGACCGCGATCACGTCAATTTCCATCAGCCACTGCGGCTGGCCCAGGGCCGAGACCACCAGCCCGGTGGAGATCGGGAACACGCCTTTGAGCCACTTGCCGACTTCCTGGTACACCGGCTCGCGGTAGCGCGGGTCGATCAGGTAAGTGGTGGTCTTGACGATATGGCTCAGGTCGCTGCCAGCTTCTTCGAGCAGTTGCTTGACGTTTTTCATCGCCTGTTCGGCCTGGGCACGCGGGTCGCCGAGGCCAATCAGGTTGCCGTCGAAATCGGTGCCCACCTGGCCGCGCACATACACGGTGTTGCCGGCGCGCACGGCCTGGCACAGGTCGTTGTCGAGGCTTTGGTTAGGGTAGGTTTCCTTGGTGTTGAACATGCGGATGCGAGTGTGAGTAGGCATCAAAAAAACTCCAGAAAAAAGGATCAGGCGCTGACAGGGGCGGTGTGAACAACCGGTGCGGCTTCGCGGTACTCAAGGTATTGGCGCTGGATGGCGATGTGGTCGGCCACGTACTTGGCGTCATGCCACACGCCCCAGATAAACGATGAGCCACGGCGCGACTGCCACGGCAAGCCGAGGAAGTAGATGCCCGATTCGCTGGCCACGCCGCGCTGGTGCTGCGGCTTGCCGGCGGCGTCAAACGCATCGACTTTCAGCCAGCTGTAATCCACGGCAAACCCGGTGGCCCAGATGATCGAGGTGATACCGGCCTCGGCCAGGTCGAGCTCAAGGATCGGGTGTTTGATGCATTCGGCGTCGGGGAACACGCGGCGGGCTTCGGGTTCCACGGGCAGGTCGAGGCCGTTGCGCTCGATATAGGCATCCGCCGCTTCCAGCAGCGCCAGGTAGTTCTCATCGCCGCGTGCCAGGTTGTCCACCAGGTTAGGCTGGAAGGTGGCGGTGCTGCCATTGAACGCTTGCGTGAGGCCAACCAGGGTCATGCCTTGCTGGGCCAGTTCACGGAAGTCGATGGTCTTGCCGCCGTGGGCGCCGCTCACGGCGATGGTTACGTGCTCGCGGCCGGGTTTCATCGCGGCCTGATCCCACTCGCCCAACACGCCCAGCCACCAGCAAAAATCACGGTTGCGATAGGCACGCGGCGGGCGGTCATGGGCGCCGACCGACAGGTACACCCGGCGCCCGGAGCGCTGCAATTCATCGGCGATCTGCACGCCGGACGAACCGGCGCCCACCACCAGCACTGCGCCTGCCGGCAGTTGCGCCGGGTTGCGGTAGTCGGCGGAATGGATCTGGTGCAGCGCGGTGTCTTTCGGCGCGATGGCCGGAATCACCGGTTTCTGGAACGGCCCGGTGGCCGCGACGACGCGGTTGGCTTCGATCACGCCGTCGCTGGTGTGCACGGTAAAGCCCGGGCGGCCGACATTGCGTACCACGGAGGTTACGTCCACACCGGTGCGAATCGGCGCATTGAATTTGCGCGCATAGGCTTCGAAGTAATCCGCCACGCGTTCTTTCGGCGCGAAGCCATCGGCAGCGACGTCGTCGAATTCAAGCCCCGGAAAGCGGTCATGCCAGGCCGGCCCGTTGGCCACCAGCGAATCCCAGCGCCCGGTGCGCCAGCGCTCGGCGATACGGCTGCGCTCCAGCACCAGGTGCGGCACGCCTTGCTTGCTCAAGTGCTCGCTCATGGCCACGCCAGCCTGACCGGCTCCCACCACCAGGGTGTCTATTGTTGTTATTGCTTGCGTCATGTGTCTGTCCTTGCGTAATGCAGTTGGATTCAGCTTGGGCATGACTTCAAGGTAGGGGGAGGGCGGTTTTTAATAAAATATTATTAAGCTGGGAACAGAGCATAAATATCGGATGCAGAGGCGGTGGATAGGTTTATCAACCACCCTGAATCCTCTGTGGGAGTGGGCTTGCCCACGATTGCAGTCGTCCAGGTGATAGAGTCCCGACTGACCCACCGCCATCGCGGGCAAGCCCGCTCCCACAAGGTTTCATGCCATGCCTACGATCCGCGTCATGACCCCAACCGACTACGACGCCGTGCTCGAACTGATGCAAAACACCCCCGGTATTTCCCTGCGTGACGCCGACTCCCGCGAGGCCACGCAGCGTTATCTGGCGCGTAACCCGCAGATGAGTTTTGTCGCTGAAGCCGAGGGCCGGTTGATCGGCTGTGTGATGTGCGGCCATGATGGGCGTCGCGGGTATTTGCAGCACCTGCTGGTGTTGCCGGACTATCGTCGCCAAGGCATCGCCCAAGCGTTGGTGCAACGCTGCCTCGCCGCGCTGGAGCAGCAGGGCATTCACAAATGCCACCTCGACGTTTTCAAAACCAACACCCACGCCGCCGAGTATTGGCAAGGGCAGGGCTGGACACTTCGAACGGATATCGACCGTTATTCATTCACCCGAAAGGGCAATGAAAACGCATGAAAGGACAACGCAATGCTCGAGATCAAACGGGCCACGCCCGACGACGCCAACGCCGCGTTTAACATCCGCCGCGAAGCCATTCGTGGCCAATGCATCGGCGCCTACACCGCTGAGCAAATGGCGCTGTGGACGCGTGGCTCCGCTGAGGACGGCTACAGCGTGCTGATGGACAAGCCGTTTTACCTGGGCTGGGTACAGGGTGAACCGGTCGCCACCGGCATGCTCGACCTCGACAACAACGAAGTGGGCGCGCTGTTCGTGCTGCCTGCATTCACCGGTCGCGGGTACGGTAAGAACATGCTGGACCATCTGGAAAAGGTCGCGCGGGAATCAGCGATTGAACAGGTGGTGCTGGACGCCACGTTGAACGCAGCGAGCTTTTACAGAGCGTGCGGGTATGTGGGCGATGAGCAGGCGGTGTATCACTCGCCGTCGGGATTAACGTTGGCGTGCATCCCGATGGTAAAGCGGCTGTCTGCGATGTAACGAACACCGCCGAACCCCTGTGGGAGCTGTCGAGCCCCGGCGAGGCTGCGATGGCGGCGGCACTGTCAAAATAGTTGCCGCCTGATACACCGCTATCGCAGCCTCGCTAAAGCTCGACAGCTCCCACACTTGATCTTCACTCGACGCTGAAGGCCGCACGCAGCCGCTCAATCACCTGCTCGACCGAAGCCCCCTGAATCATTGGCGACGTCAGGCTCTCGCCAAACTCGCGCCACACAAACAACGTCAACTCCGCCCCATCGGTAAGCGCCTGTTCGTGTGCGCCAAAACCTTGCAGCACCCGATACCGCTCATCCCGCCAAAACGCCTGTTCCACCCAGTCATACACCGGGATGAAATGAAAATGCAGTGGAAAGCCCGGCATATGCCCATAGCGGCTGATATACAGCCATTTCGGCTGCAGCTGTGCCTCCATCACCCGTTGGGTGTGAGCCAGTAAGCCTCCCAGCTCCGCGAGTGCGGCCTCGGGCATATCGGCGAGGGTGTCGATGGGGGCTTTGGCGCCGAGCATCAGGTAACCCGGCAGCTTCGAGGCCAGGTGATGGTTGAGCAACCAGTGCTCGGTTTGATGAAGGATGAAAGCGGGGTCGATCTGCATAAACACGCGTCCATGAGAGCAGGGCGGGCAGGATAACAAGCACGGGCGCCTGTATCCCGCAAAAGCGCGCGATCTGTGTCTACCCCTGCGCCTGCCGAGTGGATAGTGTCGAGCCCCGTTCACTGATTTGCGAGCACACGATGGAACTGACTGCCGTCCCGTTTGGCATCACCGACTGGTCCAGCCTCGACGCCGTGATCCATCCCGGCGTTACCGGCAATGCCCTGTGGCGCACTTGCCAGTTTGGCACCACCCGTGTGCGCATGGTCGAGTACACCCCCGGCTACCTGGCCGACCACTGGTGTTGGCGCGGCCACGTCCTGCTGTGCCTCGAGGGCGAGTTACACACGGAGCTGGAGGATGGCCGCCAGTTCACGCTGACGGCCGGGATGAGTTACCAGGTGGGCAATGACATGGAAGGGCATCGCTCATCCACAGGCGTGGGGGCGAAGCTGTTTATTGTGGATTGAGCCTCACCCTTGCGAAACATCCTACCCAACTCCCGCGCCAAGCCAATGCTGAACTCAATCAACGGTGGAGCTGGCTTGCCTGCGATGGCATCGACGGTGTGTCACTGATGGGCCGGGTTGCCGCATCGCAGGCAAGCCAGCGCCCACAAAAAAGCGAATCTGCGGCGTACGCAAATTCGCTGTTGATCTAACCACTCAGGGCCAGGCGCGGTGCCGGGCTTTTGCTTACTGTTGCGGCTTAATGCATCTTGCTATGGTCCATGCCACCCATGTCGTTCAAGGCGCGGGCCGGCGCTTTCACGTCGATCGACTGCTTCTCGCCCTTGGCGTTTTCGACGGTCAGGGTCAGCGGCACCTGGTCGCCTTCCTTGATCTGGCCGGTCAGGCCCATCAGCATCACGTGGTAGCCCTCCGGGTCGAGCTTGATCGCTTTGCCGGCGGGCAGGGCGACCGCGTTCACCGGGCCCATGCGCATCACGTCGTCTTTCATGCTCATTTCATGGATCTGCACGTCCTTGGCCACCGGCGACGCCACGCTGAGCAATTTGCTGTCGCTGTCGGCGGTGAGGGTCATGAACGCGCCGCTGGACGGTTGGCCCGCCACGGTCGCGCGGACCCACGCGTCGGTCACTTGTACCTGGGCGCTGGCGTGTGCCGCGAGGCCCAGCAGGGTCAGGCCGAAGGTGATGCGCTTGAGGTGTTGAACGGCAGTCATTAGCAGACCTCCATGACGGTGAGCAGGTCTTCTGCGCACTCTTTAGCGGTAAGGGATGCCGACAGGCCCAGGCGCAGGTTGCCACGGGTGTCGAAGACGAAACTGGTCGAGGTGTGGGACAGGGTGTAGGTGTCACCGGCGGGGATCTTTTCATAAAAGATCCCGAATTCCTTGGCGGCCACGGCGATTTCTTCCGGAGTGCCGTACAGCGCTTCGAAGCTGGGGTCGAAGGCCTTGACGTAGCGGTCGAGCAGTTCCGGTGTGTCGCGCTCGGGGTCGAGGGTGATAAACACCACTTGCATGATCTCGCCGTCGCGGCCCATCAGCTTCTTGGCCTGGGCGGCGCGGGCCAGGGTGGTCGGGCACACGGCCGGGCACTGGGTGAAACCGAAGAACACCACCGGCATGAGGCCACGGAACGAGCTCAGGGTGACGGTTTCGCCGTCAGTATTCTTGAGCTTGAAGGTGCGGCCCATGATCTTGTCACTGAGGTCCTTGCCGTACTTGAAGTTCAGCTTGGGGCTGTAGTCACAGCCGCCCAGTAAACTGCCGAGGCCCAGCAGGCCCATACCGGTCAGCACTTTGCGGCGGGTGAATAACGTACTCATCAACTGTGCATCCTGTGAAACGCCTGCATTGCTCTGGATCTACACATCAGGCTTTGACAGCCAGGCATTGAAACGTAGAAACGAGGAGGGCGCCCAGTCTACCAACCCTGGCCAGCCCGCGTAATCTGCGACGTTCTGCCACAGGGGCGCGTGGCGATTCATCCTTTTGCGGCTTCGATGGTAAAGTCGCCGCCATGAAATTGAGCCACCCTGACCGTTCGCTGATCGCCTGGGCCCTGTACTTTTGCGTGCTGATGAACGTGTTCGCCTGCGGTTTGGGGCATGGGCAAATGTTGGGCCAGCAGCTCAATGGCATCGGGGGGGCGTTCTGTTCGGTGGGCGGTAGCCAGGCGCCAGTTTCCGACAAAGGGTCAGGTATCCCGGCCTCCAGCAACATCTCGAACTACTTTGCTTGCCCGGTGTGCGCTGCCGTGACGGTGGCCATCGTGTTCCTCATCGGCCTGGCCTGGTTGCTGAGCCTTAAGCAAACCCCGCGCCCTACCCACGAGCGCCGCAACAAAGCCCCTCCGCGCTACTCATGGCCCTCGGCCAACCCTCGCGCTTCCCCCGCATTCTGACGTGTGCCTTGGGCCTCCTGTGATCAGGAGGCGTTCTATCGTCACGACTGTGAGTGCGTTTCATGAACCCTCTATTGCCTGCCGGCGCCAGCCGCCTGGTCAGCAAGGCGTCCCGTCGCTTGCGCGCGGAGCCGTTGCGGCCCGAATACCCCAGCAATTCCCGCTGCTTCGTGCATTTGGATGCACGCTTGTTGCCGCATTGGCATGCCTTGTTCGATATTTGCCCGGCACTGCTCAAGCTTGATCCGCCGGAGGGCTTGAACCTGTTTCGCAGCTTCATGACCTGGGCCTATCGCAACCAGACGCCGCAGGATTGGACCTATCACCTGAATGTCTGCCGCTGGCTGCTCACGTCGCCGTATCGATTACAGATCGACGACGAACCCATTGAGGCGTTCATGGCGGCAGCGGCAGCCCGCTGGATCAATACCGACGAAAGCCAGGCTCAGGGCGTGGTTCTTGGCTGGCGCGATTCGACGGTGTTCGATTGGAAGGGCGCTGCGGTGGTCGGCGTCGAACAGCAGGTACTGCCGGCCCCGACCGGCGACTTTGCCTGGTGCCCGCTGACCCGGCAGGCGGGCTTCAGCGGCTGGTTTCCGGTGCCGTAAGGCTAAGGCGAATCCATTGCGCAACGCTGGCCACGACGATGCCCTGAGCGCAGGCCGGTGGCGGCCTTGATGGCGAAGCGTTTCGCCAGGCTCGCGGGCGGCTAGCTGCCGCTGCGCGTTGCCTTCTTCTTGGTCTTCTTGCTGGTGGGCTGCTTGTTTGACGAGCCACTGGTGGAGGCCTTTTCTTTCGGCGGTGTGTCAGCTTTTTTGGTGGAGTCCGAAGGGCTGCTGGGGTAGGTGCCCGGAGGCAATGCGGAGCCGACGACGCGGTTGCCGTTAAGCGAGTTTGCCGGAGCGACGTTATCGCCAAAGGCGGCGAAGGCTGGGCTTGCCAGCAGGGCCGTAAAACCGACGATAAGCAAAATCCTTTGGGAAGTACTGGTCTTCATGACGCTTTCCCCTTGATTAGGCCGAAGCCCGGAAAAAACCGGGCCCCGGTGGTGTTTCAATCAAGACTTCTTGCCGCCGCCGGCGCTGTGCGCGCCGCCTTTTTTACCGGCTTCAGAAGCCTTTTCACGGTCATTGGCAAAATTGCCGCCGGAGCCTTGACCACCGCTTTTGTGCGGGGTGTCCGGCTTGCCTTTGCCGCCTGCGCCTGTCGTGGTTTTTCCGTTAGTAGCCATTTCCAAATTCCTCATCAATGAGTGAATCAATTCAATGGTGTCGCTTAATTGGGAATGCGCCATCCAAATCAAAGTTTGAAAAAGTTCGCGAGCATGCGACGAGCGGTTATTACCCGCCGCTGACTTTCCAATGCTTGATGTCTTCGGAAAACACCACCTGCTTGACCTCATGGGCGATCCCGTAAGCCAGTGATTCATGGGCGGCAATGACTTTTTCCTCGGCCGACAGGCACTTGAAAATATCCAGCTGGGTATCGGCCTGGGTGGTCTCCAGCTCATAGATTTTCACATAGCGCGCCAAATCGTTATCCAGGCTCGACAGGTACTCGCGCAGGCGCTGGTGGTCCACCGAGCTTTGGCTGAAATACCAGTTCATCGGGTGGATCAAAAAACGCGAGTGCGGTGTGGTGATGCGACGGTTCGCCGCCAGGAACATGATGATGCCCATGGATTCGATATTGCCCGCGTTAATCGCGCACAACGGCACCGGCAGCGCCTTGAGGAAGGTGTAGAGGGTAAAGCCGAAATTGGTGCTGCCACCGGTGGTCGAGAGGTTCAGCAGCAGGGAACTGGCGCCTTCGTCAATCGCATCCAGGCAACAGTCGCGAAAGCGTTCGCTGGTACCCTGGTCGATCTGGCAGTGAAAGTGAATAACGTGCTCGGTCATCCTGAACCTCCGTAGTCCAACGCAAAAGAGGTAACTGGGGTTGAGTCTAGAAGGTTGCTCAAGATGCGCCGCGATGATTGGGCGTGAGTACTGGCTGAAAATCAGATGGAACCCTGAAGCGATCTGCTTGACCTAACGCGTAGACCTCAGGAGGTGAATCATGCAATTAGAATATATCTGGATCATTTTGGCAGTGGTTCTGCTGATTCTGGAATTGTGGGCGATCAACGTCGTTTTGCGCAGCACCGGTGGCTGGGAGACCAAAGGGTTGTGGTTGATCATTCTGATCTTCGTACCGCTGTTCGGGCTGATCGCCTGGGCCATGTTCGGGCCAAAACGCGAGATGCCTGAAGTTCGAAAAAACTGACGCTGAACCCGACTGAAAACAGGCGCCCAAGGGGCGCCTGTTTGCATTCCAGGCCCTGCGTTAACCTGCAACGGCCTTGGCAATCGCCTCGTTGAACGCCGGCAAGTCATCCGGTGTACGCGAGGTAATCAAGGTCCAGCCATTGGCGGTGCACTCTTTGACTTCGGCGTCGACCCAGCCGGCAGCGCCGGCATTTTCGAGGTCGATGCGTACGCTCTTGTAGGAGGTCAAGGTCTTGCCCTTGATCACCCCCGCGTCGATCAGCGCCCAGGGTCCATGACAGATTGCTGCGATGGTTTTGCCGGCCTTGACGAAGTCGTTGATCAGTTTCAACGCTGCCGCATCCTGGCGCAGGGTGTCGGCATTGACGGTGCCGCCAGGGATGACCAGGGCGTCAAAGTCGCTGCTGGTGACATCCGCGAGCTGCACGTCGGATTCCACGGCTTGATCCTTCTCGGTATCGCCGACGAAGGTCTGGGTGGTGCCACCTTTGCTGGAGGCGTGAGTGACAGTCGCACCGTAACCGCGCAGGGCTTGCAGCGGCTTGAGCAGTTCATCGCGCTCGATACCGGTGTTGGAGGTGATGATGAGGATGTTCTTGCCGTTGAGTTGCGAACTCATGGTCGAGTGTCTCCTAAGTCAGGGAAGGATCAATGGGCGTGATTGGCTTGCAGCTCCTTGGCCATTTTCAGGTGGGCTTCAAGGGTCGGCAGCGTTTTGGTGGCGAAGGCTTTCAACTCGGCGTTGTCCGAAGAAGCAGCTTCTTTCTTGAACAGTTCGACGGTTTTTTCGTGGGCCGCCACCTGGTTGTTGGCGTAGGCCTTGTCGAACGATTCGTCGCGCAGTTCCAGGATGGCCTTCTTGGCTTTGTCGGTCAGCGCGGCGTCATCGGGGACTTCGATGTCCAGCTTCTTCGCCAGTGCCGCCAGTTCCTGGTTGGCTTTGGTGTGGTCGGTGACCATGTGTTGGGCGAAAGTCTTCACGTCGCTCGCGCTGCTTTTTTCCAGCGCCAGCTTGCCGGCTTCCACCTCGGTGATACCGCCTTGGGCGGCGTCGTCGACAAAGCTGTTGGACGTGGCGGCCATGGCCGTGGTCATGGAGCCCGCAACCAGCACAAAGGTCAGGCCCATTTGTTTCATCAGCAGAGTAGTCATGGTGAATCTCCTTGAAATCGACAATGGCGTGATGCCGTACCTGATGGTTGAGCGAGTGCTGGAGCAAAAGGTTTAAATTAATTCGCAGTTATTTCGCCGGTGGCACTGGCGGGCAATTTCCTTGAACTAACCCAATTCGCAGGGCTCTGCTGCATAAGTGCCTGCCGATTTAGGTGGGCGTTCAACTGCCTGGAGATACACCGTGACCGATCACAAAACCGTCGATAAAACCCCGTCGCCCATCAGTTCGGAAGACGCGCAGAAAGGCACCGAAAAACCTGCCAAAGGGCAGACGCTGGAACGTGCGAACCCGCATACCGAAACCGTGGACAAGGTGCTGACGCCCACGTCGATCAAGGACACCGAGCGCCAGACCGACGCCATCAACGAGCAGGCCGCCAAGGCTGAGCGCAAGTTGGGCCACTGAGCATGGCTCGGTCCATTACGGCGTCTGAACTGGGCATCGAGCTCAAGCCCGGGGATGACGCCAGCCTGTTCAGATGGTTCATTGCCAGCTTCCTGATGGGCAAGCGTATCCAGGCGCCCATTGCGGCGCAGGCTTACAAGGTGATCGTGGAAGAGCAGGGCCGCGACACTGCGCGCAAGTTGCAGCACTGCACATCGCGTGAACTGGTCAGCATGCTCGGGCGCGCCCATTACGTGCGTTACGACGAAACCACGGCGCAGCGCTTGCTCGACCTCAGCGCCAAATTGAACGCCGAGTACGCCGGCAAAATCACCCATATTCGCAGCGCCAGCCAGGACCGTCAGGCTTTTGAAAAGCGCTTGGGCGAATTCGATGGCGTCGGGCCCAAGACGATCGAGATTTTCATGCGCGACGCGGCCACGGTGCTGTTTTGACGGCACGGCTGTATGTGGGGTGTGCCGGCTGGAGTTTGCCCCGCGAACGCTGGCCGGACTTTGCCGGCCAGGGCACGCATTTGCAGCGTTATGCAGCGCGTTTCAATGCGGTGGAAATCAACAGCTCGTTTTACCGCCCGCACCAGCCCAAGACTTACCAGCGCTGGGCGGAATCGGTGCCGCCGGCGTTTCGGTTTTCGGTCAAGGTGCCCAAGCGCATCACCCATGAACTGCGTTTACAGCACTGCGAGGCGGCGCTGGATGAGTTCCTTGGGCAGTGCCTGCATCTGGGGGAAAAGCTCGGCTGCCTGCTGGTTCAACTACCGCCTTCGCTGAGCTATGACCCCGTTGTGGCCGCAGGGTTTTTCAGTGCAGTGCGCCAGCGCTTTGCCGGTGCCGTTGTGCTGGAACCGCGCCATGCCACGTGGCTTGAGGCTCAAGCGTTGTTGGTGGAGATGCAGATGGGGCGCGTGGTCGCCGACCCAGCGGTGATCGACGCGGGCGTGGGTTGGCAGGGCGTACAGTATTGGCGCCTGCACGGTTCGCCGCGTATCTACCACAGCGCCTATGGCCCGCAACGGGTGCAGGCGTTCGCGCGACAGTTGAACCACGCTGTCGCAGCCGGCGTTCCCACCTGGTGCATCTTCGATAACACCGCCAGCGGCCACGCAGTGACCGATGCGTTGTGTCTAGTCGACCTCCACGCGCAGCACTTCCAGGCCTAACTGCTCATACGCCTCGACACTCGGCACATGCCACTCCGTGATAAGCGTATGGATTCGGTTGCACGGCGCGACCACAAAGGGTTCCACCGCGCCGAGCTTATCGGCCAGGGTCACGGCCACGACATGGGATGCGCTGTCGAGCAAGGCTTGTTTGACCGCCACTTCATCGAAATGCAGCGAGCTGATACCGACCTGTGGATGCAGCGCGCACACGCCGGTAAACAGCAGGTCGGCCTTGATGCTCTGGATCAGGCGCACGGCATCCTGGCCGCTGGTGGACAAGGTGGCGGGGTTGAGCTGGCCACCGGCGAGGATCACTTTTACCTCGGGATGATCCGCCAGGGCGATGGCGATCATCGGCGACGGCGTGACCACGGTCAGGCGGATCGAGCGCGGTAACGACTGGGCAATCTGCAGTGTGGTAGAGCCGGAATCGAACAGTACGATCTGGCCATCCTCCACCAGGTCAGCCGCCAGTTGCGCGAGGTGGCGCTTGACCTCGTTGGTCTCGCCGACGCGGGTGAAGAAGTCCTTTCCGGTGTCTTTGGGCCGGGGCAGGGCGCCGCCGTGCACGCGTTGTAACAAGCCGGCAGCGGCGAGTTCGCCGAGGTCGCGGCGAATGGTGTCCTGGGACACGGCAAAGTGTTCAACCAGCTCAGACGCGGTGACTTTACCGTCGCGCTCCAGCAGCAACAGGATCTTTTGTTTGCGCAAAGAAGGCAGGTCGACAGCTTGGTGGGTGTTGTGCATGTTTGTGCTTCTTTTTGCGGGTTTATGCGAGATTAATCATCTGCCGAAGTAAACGCAATGGCTGGTTGCGCAGCCGATCGGCGGTTACTCTCTGCGCTCAGTTCAGGGAGAGGTGACCCAGATGTCGTTGATCACAACCATCGAAGACTTACGCAAACTGGCGCAGAAACGTGTCCCCCGGATGTTTTACGATTACGCCGATTCCGGCTCCTGGACTGAAAGTACCTACCGGGCCAATGAAAGTGATTTTGCCCGCATCAAATTCCGCCAGCGGGTGGCGCGCAATATCGATGAGCGTTCGATCCGCGCCACCATGATCGGCCAGGACATGGCCATGCCTGTCGCCCTCGCGCCCACTGGTCTGGCGGGTATGCAGCATGCCGATGGCGAGATCCTGACCGCCCGCGCCGCCGCCGCTTTTGGCCTGCGCTATACCTTGTCGACCATGAGCATCTGCTCGTTGGAAGACATTGCCGAACACGTAGGCCAGCCGTTCTGGTTCCAGCTGTATGTGATGCGTGATCGCGGGTTTATCGAGCAGTTGATCGAGCGCGCCAAGGCCGCCGGGGTGGACGCGCTGGTGCTGACTCTCGACTTGCAGATTCTCGGGCAACGCCATAAGGACTTGATCAACGGTCTGTCGGCGCCGCCCAAACTGACCCTGCCGAATATCCTCAACATGATGACCAAACCGCGTTGGGTGATGGGCATGCTGGGCACCCAACGTCGCGGCTTCGGCAATATCGTCGGGCATGTAAAAGGCGTGGCGGACATGAGTTCGCTGTCGTCGTGGACCGCCCAGCAATTCGACCCGCGCCTGAGTTGGGATGATGTGGAGTGGATCAAGAAATGCTGGGGCGGCAAGCTGATCATCAAGGGCATCCTTGATGTGGAAGACGCGCGCCTGGCGGCCAATTCCGGTGCGGATGCGTTGGTGGTGAGCAACCACGGTGGCCGTCAGCTGGATGGGGCGCCGTCGAGCATCAGCCAGTTACCGGCGATTGTCGAGGCGGTGGGTAATCAGATTGAAGTGTGGCTCGACGGCGGCATTCGCTCCGGCCAGGACGTACTTAAAGCCATGGCATTGGGCGCGAAAGGCACCCTGATCGGCCGCCCGCATTTGTATGGTTTGGGGGCGATGGGCGAGGCGGGCGTGACCAAGGCCCTTGACATCATCGCCCGTGAGCTGGATGTGTCGATGGCACTGTGCGGCTATAACGATATACGCAATGTGAATCGCGAGATTTTGCTGCCGGGTACCTTTCCCACAGGCGTTTATTGAGCAAAAAAATCGTAAAAAAGTAAAAAGAGTTGTCCACGAAAACCGTGGGTATCTCTGTGGATAACTTTGCGAAGGCCCGGCAGGGTTGGCGATTTAACCCTCGGTTAATATTTGATCAACTGTCGGCGCGGGCCAGTATGGGCAGGGTTTACGCTTGACAGCCAAGCGCGAACCCAGTGCCGAAAAGCATTTTTATGAGTCGTCACCACGGCCTGTGGAGTGCGTGACCACCTGCGCCGGCCCCTTTGATCGCATCAGGTTGTCCAGCGCCTGGCCATAACTGTGGCCAGCCAGGCTCATGCTGTTGTTATGGGTGGCGCCAGGCACCAGCAATAACCGCTTGGGTTCCTGGGCGGCTTCAAACAATTGTTGGCTGAAACGCGGTGGCACGTACTGGTCGGCGAGGCCATGCACGACCAGCAGGGGCATGTGCACGTCGGCAATCTTGTCGATGGAATCGAACTTCTGCGACAGCAACCAGCGCACCGGCAGCGAGGTATTGGCCACGGCTGCGGCCGCGTCCCCGAGTGAAGTGAAGGTGGACTCGATCACGAGCCCGCGCACGGGAACCGGCGTCTGTTTACTCAACTGCGCGGCCAGGTCAATGGCGACCGCACCGCCCAGTGAGTGCCCGTAGATCAGGCGTTTGCCGGGGTCGGGCTGCAACACCTGAAAGCGCTCCCAGGCAATGCGCGCGTCTTCATACACCGTGGTTTCCGAAGGCAGGTCACCGTGGCTTTGGCCAAAACCCCGGTAGTCGATGGCCAGCACCGAGAAGCCCAGCGCGTGCAATTGCTCAATGCGAAACAGTTGCCCGGTGAGGTTCCAGCGCACGCCGTGCAGGTAGAGGATCGCCGGCGCATCCTGCTTGTCCGCCGGGTACCACCAGCCGTGAAGGTTCTGCCCTGGTTTGAAACTGGCGGGCTTGATATCGAATTCCTGTACGGCCTTGGGCAGGCCGGTGTACCAACCGGCGGTGCCCGGCTCGATGCGAAACACCAGCTCGCGTTCCTTGTGTTGCAGCACCGCGCAGCCCACCGGCAGGCCGATGATCAGAATGGCCATGCACAGCAGGGGAAACCAGCGCAGGCCCAGGCGAGACAGAAAACGAGATGGCATGAAGGTTCCAGGACAAAGGCGAAGCACGCGTTTTACCAGATGGTGCAAGACCGCAGGAATTAATTCGACAGTCGACCCAGGGGTTTGCTTGCAAAGTGTTACCGCATTGAACACCGCGTGCGCAGGTTGTTAGGGTGGGCGAACGAACAGGAAAGTACGCACATGGATTTCACAGGTAAAACGGCAATCGTCACCGGTGGCGCGCAATCCGGCACGGGTAAAGGCGGGCAGCGCTGAAGACGTTGCGGCCCAGTGGCATCGCATCAAACAGCCGCCGGTTCAGGCTGCTGCCATCCCCTGAACCCGATTGCGTCCCTGCGCCTTGGCCAGGTACAGCGCCTGGTCAGCCTGGGAGAGCAAGTGCGAGAGGTCGTGGCCTGCCGCATCGGTGGTGACGATGCCGATGCTGACGCTCAAATAGCCAGGCGCCAGCAGGTCGAGTTCGGCAAATGCCTGGCGAATCCGCTCGGCGACGTGAAAGGCAGCGGTTTCATCGCTGTCGGCGAGCAAGCAGGCGAACTCTTCACCGCCAATGCGTGCGAACACGTCGGCGTTGCGCAGCGCGGCTTCAGTCACCCGGCTGAACGCGATCAGCACTTTGTCGCCCATTGGGTGGCCAAAGCTGTCATTCAGGCGCTTGAAGTGGTCCAGGTCGCACAGCAGCAGGGCCGCGCACTGGTTGCGACGGGCGCTGTCCGCCAAGAGTTTTTCCCCCTTGAGCATAAAGGCGCGGCGGTTGCCGACACCGGTCAGCGCGTCACTGAAGGCGGCGGCCTTGAAGCGCAGCTCGGCGCGCTCCTTGACCATCGCCAGGGTGACGTAGGCGATGCCGATGGCGTACAGCATGGACTCAAACAGCATGAGCGAGAAAAACGGTACGCCTTCGCCGCCCGATAGCTGGGCACTCTTGATGGGCAGGCCGGTGTCGGTAAATGCGCGGATAGCATAGAAACCGGTGTGCGACAGGGTCAGTACCAGCGCGGGTACATAGGCCACTTCCAGGCTATCGCGTTTGCGCCACAGCTCCAGGACCGACAGCACTCCATACCCTGCCGCCAGCAGCGAATACAGGGTGACCCGCGCCGATAACGAGGCATAGAACTGTGGCACCAGGCACACCAGCAGCCACAGCCCGGCACCGGCAAAGATGCCCGGCACACTGGGTGGTTTCTGCACGAAGGTACGCATGGCGGTCCAGTTCATCGCGGCACTGAGCAACAGCACCACGTTGCCGATGATCAGCGCGACGAAGTCCATGCCCATGCCGCGCACCACGATCAGGCCCGTGCCCAGGGAGGCGAGCAGCAGCATGATGCCGAGGTAGCCCAGGGTCGGCTCGCGGCCACGGCTCCAGGCATGCGCCGTGAGCAGGCCCATCAGGCAGAATACGAACACGGCCACTATCAGTAGCGTCGGGATGTGCAGCATCATTTCCTTGAACCCGCAGAGATATCCTTCTTGGGGCGCGATTGTAGCGGCAACTCATCCGCTTGACGCTGGTATTGCCGCCGCGACATGCTCCTGTTCCTTTGAGCCAAGACCTGACCATGGAAAACAGCCCCGTTCGCATCACCGCCGAAGAGACCCTCTCGGACAACTGGTACCTTCTGAAAAAATACAGTTTTGACTTGCGCCGCCGAGATGGCACCTGGCAAGCCCAGACCCGTGAAGTGTATGACCGAGGCAACGGGGCGACCATCCTGTTGTACAACCGTGAGCGGCGCACGGTGCTGCTGATCCGGCAATTTCGCATGCCCACCTTCGTCAATGATTACCCGGGTTACTTGATCGAAGCCGCGGCCGGTTTGCTGGACAACGCCAGCCCCGAAGAGCGCATTCGCCTGGAAGCCGAGGAAGAGACCGGCTACCGCGTGGGCCATGTGGAAAAAATCTATTCGGCGTTCATGAGTCCGGGGTCGGTGACCGAGCGGATTCACTTCTTTATCGGCGAGTACCAGCCGGCGGACCAGGTCGGCACGGGTGGCGGCCTGGAGGAGGAGGGCGAAGACATCGAGGTGCTGGAGCGGGGTTTTGAACAGGCGCTGGCGATGGTGCAGAGCGGTGAGATTGTGGATGGCAAAACCATCATGCTGTTGCAGCACCTTGAATTGCGCATGTTGAAAGAAGGGTGGTGACGCTTGATGCGCTGGTGTGCATTGCTGTGTGTGCTGGCGGCGGGCACTAGCCAGGCGGCCGATGCCTTCTATTTTTGGGCTGACCCTGTGCCGAAAACGCCGGGAACACTGTTGCGCAGCGAAGCACTGACGCCGCAGCAAAGCCTGGCCTCGGCCGCGCAGAACCTGCGGATTTTGTATGCCTCCACTGATGGCCTCGACGACACCACACCCATCGCGGTGTCCGGTGCGCTGTTCCTGCCCAAGGGCACCCCCCCTGTGGGTGGCTGGCCGCTGATGGCCTGGGCCCATGGCACGGTCGGCAGCGCTGACCGTTGTGCACCGTCGCTTAACGAGCGCAGCCCACGGGATACGCGCTACCTCAATTATTGGCTCGACCAGGGCTACGCGATTGTGGCCACCGATTATCAGGGCTTGGGCACGCCGGGCCTGCACCCTTACGGGCTCACTCGGCCGCTTGCCTATGGCGTGCTGGACAGTATTCGTGCTGTGGATGCGGCAGATTTCAAACTGTCCAGGCGCGTGGTGGTGTTCGGACAGTCCCAGGGCGGCCGGGCGGCGTTTGCCACGGCGGTGTTGGCCAAAGGCTATGCGCCAGAGCTGGAGATTGTGGGGGTGGTGGCGACCGGGACGCCGTATGCCACCGCACACGCCCAAGGCCAAAGCCCGGAGCTTGAAAACGCCCGCCGTTCGGTGGTGCCCACGTTTGCCTATAACCTGTTGCGGCTGAGCACGGCCAGTTTGCTGGCCCCCGCCTTTGTGCCGGCCGATTACTTGGCCGAGCAGGCGCTGCCAGCGTTCAAAGCCAGTCAGGATGAGTGCCTGCATGCCATCGAGCAGCGGGTGGTGGCGGACGGGCTGACCTTTAACACCAGCTTCAAGCAGTCGCCCAAGGCGGCGCTGGAGCGGGTTAATCGGGCGTCGGCTTACCCCTCGTTGAAAACGGAAATTCCGATTTTTCTCGGCACGGGGGGCAAGGACCTTGATGTGTTTGTGCCGGGGCAGAAGGCGTTGGTACGGGATGCGTGCAAGGTTGGGGACCGGGTTGAATGGCATTTTTATCCGGAGCTGGATCACTCCGCGACTGTTAATGGGTCTTTGGGCGATTCGACCGGGTTTGTTCGGCGGGCGTTTGCGGGGGCGGTGATTGGCGGGAATTGTGGGCGCTGATGTGTGTCGGCGCCGTGCACCGATGCGATGCGAGCACCTCGGTCTATCAGTGACACTCAGTCGATGCCATCGCAGCGGTTCGGCGGTCCGACAAGCCAGCGCCCACATTTGACCGAATCCCGTTCCATGATCAGGTCGGCTGCCAGGCCGCTTCGCTTTGTTTGTGATTTTGATCTTAGGCGCCCCGTTAACCACGCTGGCCGAACGCAGGCTTTGGAGCGTGGGTAACCCGGCAGGACGCCGGGTTAGCCGCGATGGGCCAAGGATGGCCCATGGCGGCGGCCCACGGTCCAAAGCCGGAGTGAGGGAACACCGAGCCTAAGCGAGGTGCCGAGTGGTGGGGCAAGAGCCCTTTGGTTACTTTGGGGCTTTTCCAAAGTGACCCGCTGTAAGAGCGGAACCCAGGGCGGCCGTTACCGAAGAAACGGATATATAGCCATTCAAAAACCAACAACACCCACTCCCGACTACCGGCTATTGTCAGAAAATTCGCACAGGAGTACAAATGTACTCCATGACGACCTTAACCCCCCGCCGTACTGCCATCCTGACCTTTATCCGCGACCGTATCGCGCAACAAGGCCAACCCCCCAGCCTCGCCGAGATCGCCGAGGCGTTTGGCTTCGCCTCGCGCAGTGTCGCTCGCAAGCATGTGGTGGCCCTGACCGAAGCCGGCTTCATTGAGGTCAACCCCAATCAGGCGCGCGGTATCCGCCTGCTCAACCAACCGGCACGCCCCGAATGGCTGGACGTCCCCGTCCTCGGTCGCGTCGCGGCAGGCTTGCCCATCGGCGCCGACGCCGAAGTGCACAGTCGCCTGCAACTCGACCCTGGCACCTTCGCAAAAACCCCTGACTACCTGCTGCGTGTGCAGGGCGACTCAATGATCGAAGACGGCATCCTCGATGGCGATCTGGTGGGCGTACGCCGCAGCGCCGAGGCCTTGAATGGGCAGATTGTAGTGGCGCGCCTGGACGGCGAAGTCACCATCAAACGCTTCGAACGTCACGGCGACCATGTACGCCTGCTGCCACGCAACCCCGCGTATCAACCCATCGTGGTAGGCCCTGATCAGGACCTGGCTATCGAAGGGGTGTTCTGCGGCCTGGTGAGGCAAGGCTGATGGGCGCCGTCGTTGCCCTGGACTCGCTGTTCAATGGCGGCCGAGTCTGGAAGGGCCGGCCTGCCGCACCAGCGGCCAGCGTGCATCCCACAGGGCTTGCGGCGCTGGATGCGGTGCTGCCCAGCGGCGGCTGGCCAGAATCGGCCTTGAGTGAAATCCTGATGGCCAAGGAAGGTGTCGGCGAACTGCAATTGGTACTGCCGACGCTGGCGCGGTTGTCGGCGGCAGGGGAGCGCATTGTGCTCGTGGCACCGCCCTACACCCCGTACCCTCACGCCTGGCAGAACGCCGGGGTGGATTTGCGCCAGCTCTCGGTGATCCAGGCCGACGAACGCGATGCATTGTGGGCGGTGGAGCAGTGCCTGCGCTCCGGTAGCTGCGGCGCAGTGTTGTGCTGGCCGCGCAAGGCCGATGACCGCGCCTTGCGCCGCTTGCAGGTGGCGGCGGAAACCGGGCAGACCCTGGCGTTTGCCTGGCGATCCTTGAATGAGGCGGTCAACGCGTCGCCCGCCGCCTTGCGCCTGGCGGTCGAAGCCAGGCCTGCCCAGGTGCGGGTGCTCAAGTGCCGCGGTGGGCTGGCCCATCCGGCGCCGATTGCGCTGGCGGGGCACTGAGGTTGCCATGCGCTGGGTGTGTATTGTCTTCCCGCAATTGGCGCTGGACGGGGTGCAGCGTGTGCATCCCGAACCCGACCAACCGCTGGCGCTGCTGGCCGGTACGCCGCAGCGCCGTGTGCTGCAAACCGTCAATGACGCCGCGCGCGCCTTGGGTTTACGCCCCGGCCAATCCCTGACGGCGGCGCATGCCCTGGCCAAGACCTTTGCCAGCGCCGAATACGACCCCGCAGAGATCGAGCGTTGGCAGCAGTTTCTCGCCGCCTGGGCCTACCGTTTCAGTTCCCAGGTCAGCGTGTATTACCCGCGCGCCTTGTTGTTCGAGATCGAATCGAGCCTTGGGCTGTTCGGGCCGTGGCCGCAGCTCGAGGCGCGTTTGCGCCAGGAGCTGACCGAGCTGGGGTTTCGCCACCGTATCGTTGCCGCCCCCAACCCGGCGGCGGCGCGGGTGCTGGCGAATAGTTACGATGGCCTGGCCGTGGCCGATGATCACGCCTTGATGCAGGCGTTGGCGCCACTGCCCATCGACCGCGCCGGTCTCGACCCGCAGGCTGCCACGGCCTTGTCGCGCATGGGCCTGCGTACGTTGGCCCAGGTGCAGGCGTTGCCCCGGCATACCCTGGCACGGCGCTTTGACGCCGATTTGCTCAAGCACCTGGATGCGCTGAGCGGGCAGCGGCCGTTGGCCCTGGCGTTCTATCAGCCGCCGGACCGCTTCGATGTGCGCATCGAGTTGAATTTCGACGTGCAGTCCCACCAGGCGCTGCTGTTCCCCTTGCGTCGTTTAACTGGCGACCTGTCCGCCTTCCTGTGTGGGCGCGACAGTGGCGTGCAGCGTTTCGACCTGCATTTGGAACACGACCAGGCGCCCGACAGCGTGATCAAGGTCGGCCTGCTCAGCGCCGAACGTGAGCCGGCGATGCTGTTTGAGCTGGCCCGAGGGCGCCTTGAGCAGGTGCAAGTCACCGCGCCGGTACGCGGCTTTCGCTTGGTGGCCCAGGACTTGCCGGTGTTTGTGCCGCAACGCCAGGACCTGTTCGACGATCGTCCGCAACAGACCTTGCCCTGGGCGCAACTGCGCGAACGCCTGCGTGCGCGTCTGGGCGATGAGGCGGTGCAAGGCCTGCGTTTTCACGCCGACCACCGCCCCGAATGCGCCTGGCAAGCGGCCGCCGACAACCGCGCGTGCCCGACCTTGAACAAGGTGCAACGCCCCGGTTGGTTGCTGCATGAACCGACCTTGCTGGCCGAGCACGGTGTACAGATTTTGATGGGCCCGGAACGCATCGAATCCGGCTGGTGGGATGGCGCCGATATTCGCCGCGACTATTACCTGATCCAGACCCGCGCCGGCCAGCAAGGCTGGGCCTATCGCACCGTGGGGCAAAGCGATGGGCTGTGGCTGCAAGGCTGGTTTGCATGAGCTACGCCGAGCTGCATTGCCTGTCCAATTTCAGTTTCCAGCGCGGCGCCTCCAGTGCGCTGGAGTTGTTCGAGCGCGCCAAGCGTCAGGGCTACAGCGCCCTGGCGATCACCGACGAATGCACGTTGTCGGGCATCGTGCGTGCCTGGCAGGCAGCGAAGGCGGTGGACTTGCCGTTGATTATCGGCAGCGAGATGCGCATCGAGAACGGCCCGAAACTGGTGTTGCTGGTGGAGGACCTTACCGGCTACCAGCACCTGTGCCGCTTGATTACCGTGGCCCGTCGCCGCGCCGAAAAAGGCCGCTATCGCCTGCTGCACGAGGACTTCGCACAACCGCTGCCCGGCCTGCTGGCGCTGTGGGTGGCCGAAGACAGCGACACCCAGGCCTCGATCCAATGGCTGCGCCACACCTTCGCCGAACGCCTGTGGCTGGCGGTGCATCTGCACTGCGGCCAGGACGATACGCGCCATCTGGAGCAGCGCTTGCACTTGGCCGCCAGCCTGCAGATTCCGGCGGTGGCGTGCGGCGATGTGCACATGCATGCGCGTGGCCGCCGCGCCCTGCAAGACACCATGACCGCTATCCGCCATCACGTGCCGGTGGCCGAAGCCGGCACGCGTTTACATCCCAATGGCGAACGGCACTTGCGCAGCCTGCAGGCCCTGGCCGCACTGTACCCGCAAGCCTTGCTTGACGAGACCTTGGCCATCGCACGTCGCTGCACCTTCGACTTGAGCCAATTGCGCTACCACTACCCGCGCGAGTTGGTGCCCGACGGCCATAACGCAAAATCCTGGTTGCGCGCCGTGACCGAAGAAGGCATCGCGCAGCGTTGGCCGCAGGGCGTCGATGCGAAGACCTTGCAGCAGATCAACCATGAACTGGAGCTGATCAGTGAGCTGGGCTACGAAAGCTATTTCCTCACGGTGCATGACATCGTGCGCTTCGCCCGCAGCCGCTCGATCCTGTGCCAGGGCCGGGGCTCGGCGGCCAACTCGGCGGTGTGTTTTGCCTTGGGCATCACCGAGATCAACCCGAGCCTGATGAATATGTTGTTCGAGCGCTTCCTGTCCAGGGAGCGCAACGAGCCGCCGGATATCGATGTCGATTTCGAACACGAACGCCGCGAAGAAGTGCTGCAGTACGTGTTCCAGCGCTACGGCCGCACCCGCGCGGCATTGACGGCGGTGGTCAGTTGTTACCACGCGGCCGGCGCGGTGCGCGATGTGGCCAAGGCCCTCGGCTTGCCGCCGGACCAGATCAATGCCCTGGCCGAGTGCTGCGGGCGCTGGAGCGAAGACGCGCCGCCGCTTGAGCGCCTGCGTGAAGGCGGCTTCGACCCGCAAAGCCCGATCCTGCGCCGGGTGCTCACGCTGACCCAGCAATTGATCGGCTTCCCTCGACACCTGTCCCAGCACCCCGGCGGCTTTGTGATTTCCGAATACCCGCTGGACACCCTGGTGCCGGTGGAAAACGCCGCCATGGCCGAGCGCACCATCATCCAGTGGGACAAGGACGACCTCGACGCCGTCGGCCTGCTCAAGGTGGATATCCTGGCGCTGGGCATGCTCAGCGCGATCCGCCGCTGTTTCGATTTGCTGCGCCGCCATCGCAACCTGAACCTGTCACTGGCGGACATACCCAAGGAAGATGCCGCCACCTACGCGATGATCAGCAAGGCCGACACCATCGGCGTGTTCCAGATCGAGTCGCGGGCGCAGATGTCGATGTTGCCGAGGCTGCGGCCGCAAACGTTCTACGACCTGGTGATTGAAGTCGCCATCGTACGGCCCGGGCCGATCCAGGGTGGCATGGTGCATCCGTATTTGCGTCGGCGGAACAAGGAAGAACCCACCACCTATCCTTCCCCGCAGCTCAAGGCGGTGCTGGAGCGTACCTTGGGGGTGCCGCTGTTTCAGGAGCAGGTGATGCAAATCGCCATGGTGGCCGCCGACTACGGCCCCGGCGAAGCCGACCAGTTGCGGCGCTCGATGGCTGCCTGGAAACGCCACGGAGGGCTTGAACCGCATCAGGAGCGCCTGCGCACCGGCATGCTCAAAAACGGCTACAGCGAGGCCTTTGCCGCGCAGATCTTCGAGCAGATCAAAGGCTTTGGCAGCTATGGCTTTCCCGAGTCCCACGCGGCCAGTTTCGCCTTGTTGACCTACGCCAGTTGCTGGCTCAAATGCCATGAACCGGCGGCCTTCGCCTGCGCGTTGATCAACAGCTGGCCCATGGGCTTCTACAGCCCGGACCAGATCCTGCAGGACGCGCGACGCCATCGGTTGCAGGTGCGCCCGGTGGATGTGCTGGCCAGTGACTGGGATTGCAGCCTGGAGCCCATCGACGGCCAGCAACCGGCGATTCGCATGGGCCTGCGCATGATCTCGGGGTTTCGCGAAGAGGACGCGCGGCGCATCGAAGTGGCGCGCCAATACCGGGCCTTCAGTGACATCGCCGACCTCGACGCGCGCGCCGGGCTGGATGCCCGGGCCCAAGCGTTGCTGGCAGATGCCGGTGCGTTGCGCGCGCTGGCCGGCAATCGACACGCCGCGCGCTGGGAAGTCGCTGGCGTACACAAGCAACTCGGGCTGTTTGCCGGCCTGCCCAGCCCTGACGAAGCCGTGGTAGAACTGCCGGAGCCCACGGTCGGTGAGGACTTGCAGGCCGACTACGCCACGGTTGGTACCACCCTTGGCCCGCACCCGTTGGCGTTGTTGCGCGATGAACTGCGTAAGCGGCGCTGTCGCAGCTCCCTGGAGTTGATGGCGGTGGCGCATGGGCGCAATGTCAGCGTTGCCGGCCTGGTCACCGGCCGGCAACGCCCAGGTACTGCCAGTGGCGTCACCTTCGTCACTCTGGAGGATGAGTTCGGCAATCTCAATGTGGTGGTCTGGCGCGACCTGGCTGAGCGTCAGCGCCAGGCCCTGGTCGGCTCGCGGCTGCTGAAAGTCGACGGGCGCTGGGAGGCGGTGGGCGAAGTACGGCACCTGATCGCTGGGCGTTTGACTGACCTGACGCCGTTGCTGGAAGGGATCAATGTGCGCAGTCGGGATTTTCACTAGTTGCCCATGTCTTCATGGATAAGCTATATGGAATGAAACGATTTATTGCAGCCAGGCTCCAAGCTTTAATAAGCGGAGCTGCGCCACCTACCCACCGTTTTGTTCGCCAAGAGCCAACCGATGCATTTTTTATCCAACACCCATGGCTGCCAAGGCTGGGGCGGTGAAATGGCCCAGCGGATCCGTGCGTTCGACTGGTCATCAACCGAGTTGGGGCCGATTGACGCGTGGCCCTACAGCTTGAGCTGCGCCGTACAGATGCTGCTGGCATCGCCCATGCCCATGGTGATGCTCTGGGGGCCGTTGGGGTACATGATTTACAACGACAGTTATTCGGTGTTTGCCGGTGGCCGGCATCCATACCTGTTGGGCACACCCGTGGAGCTGGGCTGGCCGGAAGTCGCTGACTTCAACCGCAATGTACTGGATACGTGCCTCGCGGGTGGCACCTTGTCGTACCGCAACTTTCCGTTGGAGTTGCTGCGTAACGGTATGCCGGAAGAAGTCTGGATGGATCTTTCCTACAGCCCCGTGGCCGATGATAACCAGCAACCGGCCGGGGTCCTGGTGATCGTTACCGAGACCACTGAGCACGTGAAGTCCGAACGGGTGCGTCAGGAACTGACCCACAACCTCGAACAACGCGTGGCCGCCGAAGTGCAGGCACGTTCCGCCGCTGAAGACCAACTGCGTCAGTCGCAAAAGCTCGAAGCCATCGGCGGCCTGACCGGCGGCGTAGCCCATGACTTCAATAACCTGCTGCAAGTGATCGCCGGCAACCTGCACTTGCTGGCCCGGCATGAGCCGGACAATGCCCAGGTGCAACGCCGTGTCTCAGCGGCCATCGCAGCGGTGGAGCGTGGGGCCAAATTGTCATCGCAGCTGCTGGCTTTTGCGCGTCGCCAACCGTTGTCGCCGGCGGTGTACAACCCGCAACGCATCTATGCAGGGCTGGGTGAACTGCTGCAACGGGCGCTGGGGGAAACCATTCATCTCGACGTGCAACTGCCTCAGGACTCCTGGTGCATCAATGTCGACCGCAACCAACTGGAAAACGCGCTGCTCAACCTGGCAATCAATGCCCGGGATGCCATGCAAGGCGAGGGCGTGATTCGCATCAACGGCGAAAACATCATTCTTAACCCTGGCGATTGCATCGGTAAAAGTATCAAGCCGGGTGAATACGTGCGCCTGGCGGTGACCGACACGGGCGTCGGTATGACGCCGGAGGTGCTCAAGCGCGCCTTCGAGCCGTTCTTTACCACCAAGCGTGAAGGGCACGGCACCGGCCTGGGCCTGAGTATGGTGTTCGGCTTTGTGCGGCAAAGTGGCGGGCATGTGGAGGTGTGGAGCGAGGAGGGCAACGGTTCGGTGGTGCAGATGTATTTCCCCCGCAGCCTGGAACCGGAAAGCTTCGATGAGCACAGCGAGATGGCGCCCCACAGCGGTGGCCAGGAAACCATTCTGGTGGTTGAAGACAATGAGGGCGTGCGCCTGACCGTCGTCGAACTGCTGCAGCAATCGGGCTACACCGTACTCACGGCCGAGGACGGCGACCGAGCGTTGCAAGGCGGGGTGCAGCCGGACCTGATCTTTACCGACGTGGTGATGCCGGGTCGGGTCAAAAGCACTGACCTGGCCGACTGGGCGCGCGTGCAGCAGCCGCCTGTCGCGGTGCTGTTCACCTCCGGCCACACCCGCGACATTCTCTCCACCAATCACCTGTTAAGCCCCGACATTCATCTGCTGAGCAAACCCTATAGCCCCGAAGCGCTTACGCATAGGGTGCGCAGCGTGCTCACCGCAAGGCAAGGCTGCTCATGACTTCACAGCGCAACATCCCCCCGATCACGGCCCAACACCTCGGGTTTGTCCGTGTGCGGGGTGCCCGCGAACATAACTTGCGTAACGTCGATGTGGACATTCCCCGGGATGCCCTGGTGGTATTCACCGGTGTCTCGGGTTCCGGCAAATCATCCCTCGCGTTTTCCACGGTGTATGCCGAAGCCCAGCGCCGCTATTTCGAATCGGTGGCGCCCTATGCGCGGCGCCTGATCGACCAGGTCGGCGTGCCCGATGTGGACTCCATCGAAGGCCTGCCACCGGCCGTGGCCCTGCAACAGCAGCGCGGCACGCCCAGTGCGCGTTCTTCGGTGGGCAGCGTCACCACCTTGTCGAGCCTGATCCGCATGCTGTACTCCCGCGCCGGCAGCTACCCGCCGGGGCAGGCGATGCTGTATGCCGAGGACTTTTCGCCGAACCTGCCCCAAGGGGCCTGCCCGCAATGCCATGGTTTGGGCCGTGTGTATGAGGTGACCGAGGCGCTGATGGTGCCCGATCCTTCCTTGACCATTCGCCAGCGCGCGGTGGCGTCCTGGCCGTTGGCATGGCAAGGGCAGAACCTGCGCGACATCCTGGTGACCCTCGGCTATGACGTGGACATCCCCTGGCGCGACTTGCCGAAAAAGCAGCGTGACTGGATCCTATTCACCGAAGAAACCCCGACCGTACCGGTGTACGCAGGCTTCACCCCCGAACAGACCCGCGACGCGTTGAAACGCAAGTTGGAGCCGAGCTACCAGGGCACGTTCAGCGGCGCGCGGCGCTATATCCTGCACACCTTCACCCATACCCAAAGTGCGCTGATGAAAAAGCGCGTCTCGCAATTCATGCAGGGCAGCGCCTGCCCGGCGTGCGAGGGCAAGCGGTTGAACCAGGCGGCGCTGTCGGTGAAGTTTGCCGGGGTGGATATCGGAGCGTTGTCGCAGCTGTCATTGGCGCAACTGGCCGAGTTGTTGCGTCCGGTGGCGGCGGGGCAGGACACCCTGAAACTGTCGGTGGAAAAGCGCCTCGCCGCCCAGCGTATTGCCCAGGACCTGCTTGAGCGCGTCAGCACGCTCACCGAGTTGGGCCTGGGCTATTTGTCCCTGGAGCGCAGTACGCCGACGTTGTCCTCCGGGGAGCTGCAGCGCCTGCGCCTGGCGACGCAATTGGGCTCGCAGCTGTTCGGGGTGATCTATGTGCTGGATGAGCCGTCCGCGGGCCTGCACCCGGCGGATGGCGAGGCACTGTTCACCGCGCTTGATCGATTGAAAGCCGCAGGCAATTCATTGTTTGTGGTGGAGCATGACCTGGAAACCATGCGCCGCGCCGACTGGCTGATCGACGTGGGGCCTGCGGCCGGTGAGCACGGCGGGCAAATCCTCTACAGTGGGCCGCCAGCCGGTTTGGCGGATGTGCAGGCCTCGCAGACGCGCGAGTATTTGTTCGCTGAGCGACGCCCGTCGCCCCCGGCGCGACGTGAGCCCGCTGGCTGGCTGAAGCTCGAAGGCGTGACGCGCAATAACCTCAATGAGGTGCGCGTGGACTTTCCGCTGGGCTGCTTTACGGCGGTGACCGGTATCTCCGGCTCGGGTAAATCCAGCCTGGTCAGCCAGGCGCTGCTGGAACTGGTGGGTACCGGCCTGGGCCGCGTGGTGCAAAGCGACGAAGAGCCGAGCCTGGAAGACGACACCCCGCAAAGCAGTGGCGGGCGGATCAGCAGCGGGCTGGAGCACATCCGCCGTCTGGTGCAGGTGGACCAGAAACCCATCGGCCGCACGCCGCGCTCCAACCTTGCGACCTACACCGGGCTGTTCGACAACGTGCGCAAACTCTTCGCCGCCACACCCGCGGCCAGGAAGCGCCACTATGACGCCGGGCAGTTCTCCTTCAACGTCGCCAAGGGCCGCTGCCCCACTTGCGAAGGGGAAGGGTTTGTCAGCGTCGAGTTGCTGTTCATGCCCAGCGTGTACGCGCCATGCCCGACTTGCCATGGTGCGCGCTATAACCCCGAGACGTTGGCAGTCACCTGGCAAGGCCTGAGCATTGCCCAGGTGCTGGGGCTCACGGTGGAGCAGGCGGTGGAGGTGTTTGCCGAACAGCCCGGTGTGTTGCGTTCGTTGCAGGTGCTGCGGGATATCGGCTTGGGGTATTTGCGCCTGGGCCAGCCGGCCACCGAACTGTCCGGTGGCGAGGCGCAGCGGATCAAGCTCGCCACCGAACTGCAACGCAATGCGCGGGGCGCCACGTTGTATGTGTTGGATGAGCCGACAACCGGCTTGCACCCACGGGATGTGGACCGCTTGCTCAGCCAGCTTAATCAGCTGGTGGACGCGGGGCATACGGTGGTTGTTGTGGAACACGAAATGCGCGTGGTGGCCCAGAGTGACTGGGTGATTGATATCGGGCCCGGGGCCGGGGATTTGGGCGGGAAGGTGGTGGCCTGTGGCACGCCGCAGACAGTCGCGAAAAGCAAGACCAGCCGGACCGCTCCGTTTCTGGCGCGAGAGCTGCCCTAATCGTCAACGCCGAACAAAGGTGGGAGCGGGCTTGCTTGCGAATCGCGAGTGTCAGTCTAAATAGCTATCGACTAATCCAGCGCATTCGCGAGCAAGCCCACTCCCACAGGATTACCCGTGTTCAGCCAGCTGTTGCTTGGCCAGCTTCACCACGTTTTCAAGCGTAAACCCAAACTTCTCCTGCAAGTTGGCCAGTGGCGCCGACGCGCCAAAGCTGTTCATCACCACTTTGGCGCCGGTCTGGCCGACATAGCGGTCCCAGCCCAAGGGGCCTGCCTGTTCCACCACCACCCGCGCCTTGACCGCTGGCGGCAGCACGCTGTCGCGGTAAGCCGCGTCCTGCTCTTCAAACAGCTCCCAGCTCGGCATCGAGACCACCTGCGCGGCAACCCCTTCGGCTGTCAGTTGTTCATACGCCGCCACTGCGAGGCTGACTTCACTGCCCGTCGCCAACAGCAGCACTTCAGGCTTGTCCGCACCGGCCAACACGTAAGCCCCCTTGGCGGCACCCGATGCGGCCGCGTACTTCGTACGATCCAGAGTCGGCAACGCCTGACGTGACAACACCACGCAACTTGGCCGATGGGTTTGCGCCAGGGCGACTTTCCACAGTTCCAGGGTTTCGTTGGCATCGCCCGGGCGCAGGGTCAGCAACCCCGGCGTGGCACGCAGTTGAGTCA
This sequence comes from Pseudomonas sp. O39, assembly GCF_045447295.1. NCBI lineage: Bacteria > Pseudomonadati > Pseudomonadota > Gammaproteobacteria > Pseudomonadales > Pseudomonadaceae > Pseudomonas > Pseudomonas sp. O39. The sequence goes on along the minus strand of NZ_JBJGXV010000020.1, from coordinate 67,640 downwards.
GGTGTTCGATCGGTTGGTGGGTCGGCCCATCTTCGCCCACACCAATCGAGTCATGGGTAAACACGAACACCACCGGCAATTCCATGATCGCCGCCAGGCGGATCGGCGGCTTCATGTAGTCGCTGAATACCAGGAACGTCGAGGTATACGGGCGCAGGTAGGACAGCGCCATGCCATTGGCGATTGCGCCCATGGCGTGCTCGCGGATGCCAAAGTGCAGGTTGCGCCCGCTGTAGTCGTCAGCACTGAAACGCCCGGCCCCGTCGAAGGTGAGGTTGGTCTTGGTCGACGGTGACAGATCCGCCGAGCCGCCGAGCAGCCAGGGGATTTGCTGGGCGAAGGCATTGAGCACCTCACCACCGGCGGCACGGCTGGCCACGCCTTTGGCGTCGGCGTCGAAGGTGGGCAACTCATCCTGCCAATGCTCCGGCATTTCGCCGGCGCGCATGCGGCTCAGTTCATCCGCCAGTTCAGGCTCGTACTGTGCCAACTGCGCCAAGTGCCGGTTCCATTCTTCATACAGCGGCTCGCTACGCTCCAGCAGTACATCACGCAGCACCGTGCGGGCTTCATCGGGCACCAGGAAGCTGGAATCCTGCGGCCAGCCGTAAGCGGCTTTGGTCAGGCGGATTTCTTCAACGCCCAAGGGTTCGCCGTGGGCGGCGGCGGTGTTGTGTTTGTGGGGCGAGCCGTAGCCGATCACGCTGTCGACCACAATCAGGGTCGGCGCGCCGGTGTTAGTCTTGAAGGTTTCCAGCGCTGCGCTCAAGGCCTGCAGGTCATTGGCATCGGTGACGTGCACGGTGTGCCAGCCATAGGCCTGAAAACGCTTGGCCACGTCTTCACTGAACGCCAGTTCGGTGTGGCCCTCGATACTGATGGTGTTGTTGTCGTAGATCCAGCAGAGGTTATCCAGCTTCAAATGCCCGGCCATGGACGCCGCTTCGCTGCTGATGCCCTCCATCATGTCGCCGTCACCGCACAGGGTGTAGACGTTGTAATCGAACAGCACTTTGCCGTCGCGGTTGAAACGCTTGCCCAGCCAACGCTCGGCCATGGCCATGCCGACGCTGTTGGCGCAACCCTGGCCCAGCGGGCCGGTGGTGGTTTCTACGCCGGTGGTCATGCGGTACTCGGGGTGGCCCGGGGTCTTGGAACCCATCTGCCGGAACTGCTTGATATCGTCCAGGCTGATCGCCGGCTGGCCCGAGCGTTTGCCGTGGGCATCAATCTCGACCACACCGGCCAGGTGCAGCAGCGAATACAACAGCATCGACGCATGCCCCACCGACAACACAAAACGATCACGGTTGGGCCAATCTGGATGGTGCGGGTGATAGCGCAGGAACCGGCTCCACAGCGTGTACCCCACCGGCGCCAGGCCCATGGGCGTGCCGGGGTGGCCGGAGTTGGCCTTCTGCACGGCGTCCATGGCCAGGGTGCGAATCGTGTTGATGCATTGGGTGTCGACAGCAGTGGCAGCATGAGTCATGAAACCGTTCTCCCTCAGGTGGCGATCTACAGTGGAGGGCAGGGGGCGGCAAAGGTTTGATCCCATCGGTCGCGCTGCGACGAACGGGGCTGCATTGACCCAAGACATGACAAGACCCCTTGGAATGGGCTAGCTTCAAGAGCGTAGGCCATTGATCAACTTGCGGAGGTACTCCATGCCAGTGAAACACGACCTGTATCAGGATTTGGGTTTGAGCAAGGAAGTCGTTCACGAACGCAGGAGGAGCGATGACCGCTTGAATTCGCTGCTCGAACAATACGATGCCGCCGACAAGGAGGTAGTCGTTTTCGAATCGTCAGGCGGAGCGGATGACGAACTGGAGAAGTTGAAGAAAAAACGGCTGTCGGTCAAAGACAAGATTGTGCTGCAACTCGCTCCTACAACGGGGCGGTAATATTTGTTCAGAATTGTCTAAGGGACAGGCGGCGTTTCACTGATTATGATGCCCGCCGTCCACCCGGCTCTGGGGACTGTTGCGGCGCAAGGATTGCGCTGCTGAGCCGGGTGGGCAACCTGTTTCACACCCGCCTCATACCCGCCAGCGCTTGAATGCATTCATCCATCGAGCGTTGCTGCGTCTCGCCATACAGCCTCAATTCATCAATCGTCTGGCGGCCCAGCGCCGTCTCGAACTCGGCCTGATTCGATGTGGCCGCATAGTGACTTTGCGCGGCATCGCCCAGGTTTGACTGGAAGATCCCCGCTGCACTCACCGGCAGAAAGTCTTCATACACCAACGGCTCCACATCCACGTGCCCGGCAGCAATCAACGCCTCCAGCGTTTGCGGTTGATCGGCCTGGCCGCGTGCCGCCAAGCCTCGCTCCGTGGCGAAGTAGCGAAAGTACGCGAGGCCCTGTTCACGCATCTGCGCGTGGTTATCGGGGAAGGCCTGGAAGTGTTGCTCCATCAACGCCACATAACGTGCCGCGTTACCCTCATTCGGGAATGCGCCCAGTTCGTCGCGCGCCGCGTTCAGCAGTTGGTCGTACAGGGCGCGGCCTTTGGGCGTCAGCGCCACACCGCGCTGTTCAATTTCGCCGAAACGAGCACTGTGGCTGCCTTGGGCGTCGGTGAAGGCGATGGGCTCGTCGAGGGCCTTGAAGCTGGTCTGGCGCAGCAGGATCGGACACTCGCGGCGTGGCGGACCTTCGATCACCGCTTTGGGGGTAATGCCTTTGCCCGGCATGGCGGCCTGCACCTGGTCGATGTCCAGGGTGCGCGGTGTCAGGTGGTTGATGTGTGGGCCTTTGAACGCCACCACGTCGGCGACCAGGCGGTGTTGGTCGCTCAACTGCTGGTACTGCGCGCCGGTGACGGTGGCGGTGTGGTGCCAGCGAAAGGTTTCCAGGGCCTGGTGGATAAATGCTTCGGCATCAGACGCACTCAGGCCGCCGTCCCGTTCTGCTTGTTCGACCAACGCCAGCGCGCCGGGGGTGAAGATCGAGCGCCTGGCCAGGGCGTTTTCGGCGAAGGCGCGCAGTTCAAGGTTTTCGATCAGTTCCAGGCGTAACAGTGAGGTAAACACCCGGAACGGGCTGGCCTGCAATGAACGTTCATGCACCGCGCGAAAGGCGGTGGAGTGCACGGGCACGCCGGCCGGCGTCAGGTCGTAATAGCCCACCGGTTGCATGCCCATCACCGCAAACAGGCGGCTGATGGTTGCCAGCTCAAGAGCGGTGCCCAGGCGGATGGCGCCGTGACGTTCCATGTCCAGGCGCTCTATTTCGCCAGTGCGCCGCAACTGCCGGGCCAGGCTTGAATCACTGCCCAGCACCCGCGCATTGGTCTCGGCTACCAGCTCCATCAGCGCGCCATACAGTGGAACTTCATCTCGGTACATGTCGGACATGGCCCTGGAAAAGTCTTTGCGTATCTCGTCGGGGCTGACATAGGCGGCGCTTGGCATAGAAAAATTCCTGAACACTGTAAAGGAGGCTTGGCATTTCTCTGGATTTTGTTGGGCTGGCGCTAGGCTTGCAAACGAAGAATCCTCAGGACTTCATTCTGCAAATGACTGATATGACGCGAATATGACAAAAACTGACGTTTGAAAAATTTCATTTTTCAGCGGCTTTTCTAACAAATTCTTCACGAGGCGCGCCCCGGTCCTCATGAAACAATCGTCACGTTTGTAGGGATGAAAACGCCGTTTGCACACAACGCACATAAAAAAATGTTTAGGGGCTGCCACACATGAAAATTTCTACACTGGCGTTATCCATCACCGCTGCATTGCTCGCGCAACAAGCTTGCGCGGATGATTTCGGGCTCGGCGCTCTGGGCACTGGCACGGGGCACAGTGGCTTTCTTGAAGACAGCCATGCGGCGGTCAGTTCGCGGACGATGTACTACAGTGCGGACAACCGCTCGGGCACCAGCAACGATCTGCGCGAAGCTGCGACATTGCTGCGGTTCGACTACAAATCCGGCTACACCCAAGGCACCCTTGGCGTCGGTTTCGACGTGATGGCGTTCGGTGCCCTGCGCCTGGACGGTGGCGATGGCCACGCCGCAGGCCCAGGCCTGTCGGGTAACGGCAACAGCTTCTTCCCGACCAAAAACAACGGCACCGAGCCTGCCGACAGTTTCGGCCGCGCTGCGGGTAACGTGAAATTCCGCATTTCCCAGACCGAGTTGCACGTCGGCGGTGCTTTGGCCCCGGTGTTGCCTATCCTGGTCTCCAACGACAGCCGTGTTGCACCGCAGACCTTTGACGGCGGCATCCTCACGTCCAGTGACATTCCTAACGTGACCTTTACCGGTGGTGAGCTGAACAAGGCCGAAGGCCGTGCTTCCAGCAACTCCACAGGCTTGAGCGTCGCTGGCGGTACTCGCGACAGCGACAGCTTCAAGTTCGGCGGTGTGGACTACAAACCGTTCGGTTCGTCCGACAACGCCATCGCTAAAAACCTGACGTTGCAGTACTACTACGCCGACCTGCAGGACTTCTACAAACAGAACTACTTCGGCCTGGTTCACCTACTGCCGCTGGGCAACGACCAGTCGTTCAAGACTGACCTGCGTTACTTCGACAGCACCAGCGATGGCAAAAACGGTGAGGCCGGCTACCAGTTCAACAACAACGGTGGCTACGCCAAGCACGCTGGCGAAGTGGATAACAAAACCTACAGCGCCGCGTTCACCTACCAGTTGGGCGGCAGCAGCCTGATGCTTGGCCACATCGGTGTCAGCGATGACGGCGGCTTCGTCTGGGTCAACCAGGGCAGCATCGCCGATCCAAACGCACAAGGCGCGGGCGGCAGCGACTTCTACCTGTTTACCGATGCCGTGGTGGGCCAGTTCTCCCGCGCGGGCGAGCAGGTCAATTTTGGTCAGTACTCGTATGACTTCAAGGCGTTCGTACCTGGCCTGAAAGCGTCCGTGGCTTACCTGGACGGCACGGGCATCAAGTCCAAAGTCGCCGGCGGTCCTGACCAGAAAGAAAACGAAACCGACTTCCGCCTGGATTACGTCGTGCAGCAAGGCCCGCTCAAAGGCTTTGGTACCACCTTCCGTACGGGTACCTACAAGGGGCATAACACCGGTACTGCGGATCAGGACCAAACGCGTCTGATCTTCAACTATACCTACGCGATCTTCTAAGAACGCGCGTGCTTTTGCAGCGCTAAAAAAACGCAGGCCGCCTAATCAGCGGCCTCTTTTTTTGCGCGGGCGGATGAGACTTCATGTGCATCCGCGCATGGATGGGTTCTACACTGCCCCCACTGTGTCAGTGATGGAGGACCCGATGACGGCCACGCCTGCAACCCACATCCGCGCAACGATTGAAGGCCAGCGCCTGGCAACCCAAGAGCCCGAGCGTTGGCGCGACTGGGGCCCTTACTTGAGTGAACGCCAATGGGGCACGGTGCGCGAAGACTACAGCGCCGACGGTGACGCCTGGACCTACTTTCCCCATGAACATGCCCGCAGCCGCGCCTACCGTTGGGGCGAAGACGGCTTGGCCGGTTTCAGCGACAAGGCACAACGCTGGTGCCTGGGCCTGGCGCTTTGGAACGGGCGCGACACGATCATCAAGGAGCGTCTGTTCGGCTTGAATAACGCCGAGGGCAACCACGGTGAAGACGTCAAGGAACTGTACTTTTTCGTCGACGGCGTACCGAGCCATGCCTATATGCGCATGCTCTACAAATACCCGCATGCTGCCTTTCCTTATGCTGACCTGATCGCCGAGAACGCCCGCCGTGGGCTTGAAGATGTCGAGTACGAAATTCTCGACACCGGCGTGTTTGAAGACAACCGCTATTGCGATATCAGCGTCGAATACGCCAAGCATCATCCCGACGATATTTTCATGCGGGTCACCGTGCATAACCGTTCGGACCAGCCGACGCAGCTGCAGGTGCTGCCCCAGTTGTGGGCGCGCAATGACTGGAGCTGGACCTTTGACGCGCCCAAGCCGCAATTGCGGCTGGACGGCGAGCAGGTGCTGGCCCTTCATCATGAACTGCCCGATCGCCATTTCAGCGCCTGGGGGCAGGACGGGCTCGAGTGGGTGTTCTGCGAAAACGAGAGCAATATTCCCCGGTTGGATGGGCAGCCGGCGCCTGGGCCGTTCAAGGATGGCATCAATGATTACGTGGTGGACGGCGTTCAGTCGGCGATTCGCCGTGACGCGGGCACCAAAGTCGCTGCGCGTTTCACCCTTGAACTGGCGGGCCTGGAGAGCAAAACCCTGTACCTGCGGTTTGCGCCTACGGATGCACCCGAGGTCAACGCGCGCAAGCTGTTTGAGCTTCGCCGTCAGGAGGCTGACGACTTCTATGCCGCCCTGCAACAGGGGATCACCAATGAAGATGCGCGCAACGTGCAGCGCCAGGCACTGGCCGGTTTGCTGTGGTCCAAACAGCTTTACTATTTTGACGTAAACCAGTGGCTCGACGGCGACCCGGCCCAACCGGCGCCACCGCCCGAGCGCTTGCATATCCGCAATACCCATTGGCGGCACCTGTCCAACTTCGACATTCTCACCATGCCTGACACCTGGGAATACCCGTGGTACGCCTCCTGGGACCAGGGCTTCCAGGCGGTAGCGATTGCGCTGATTGATCCGGAGTATGCCAAGCAACAGTTATTGCTGTTGGTGAAAGACCGCTTTATGCACCCCAATGGCCAACTGCCGGCGCATGAATGGCGTTTCGACGACGCCAACCCGCCGGTGCATGCCTGGGCCAGTTGGCGGGTGTATCAGCAGGACAAGGCGCTGACCGGGGTCGGCGACATGGATTTCCTTGAGCGCATTTTCCACAAGTTGCTGCTGAATTTTTCCTGGTGGGTCAACCGCAAGGACGCCGAGGGCCGCAACCTGTTCCAGGGCGGGTTCCTGGGCCTGGACAACATTGCCTTGTTCGACCGCTCCGCGGCATTGCCACCGGGCTACCAGCTGGATCAGGCCGACGGCACGGCGTGGGTGGCCGCCTATGCGCTGGACCTGATGCGCATTGGCCTGGAGCTGGCCAAACGCAATGTGGTCTACGTCGATATCGCCGTGAAATTTTTCGAGCACTTCCTGTATATCGCCGGTGCGATCAACCGCGTCGACGACAGCGCCGAGGGCCTATGGGATGAGCACGACCAATTCTTCTACGACGTGCTGCACCGCCCCGACGGCCAGAACGAGCCGGTGCGCCTGCGTTCCATCGTCGGCCTGATGCCGTTGTTCGCGGTGCTGGTGCTGGAGCAGCGCGAACATGAAGGCCTTGAGGGGTTGCGTGAACGGTTGCTGGGGTTCATGAAGCACCGGCCGGATTTGGCGAAGCTGGTGTCGCGCTGGAACGAACCCGGGCAGGGCAATCGCCTGCTGCTGGCGTTGTTGCGCGGCGAGCGCACCAAGGATTTGCTGCGGCGCATGCTCGATGACACTGAGTTTTTGTCGGCCTTTGGCGTGCGTTCATTGTCCAAGGCCTTTGCCGAGCAGCCGTTGGCACTGAAGATGAATGGCGACACGTTGTGCGCGCGCTATCAGCCTGGCGAATCCGACTCACGCTTGTATGGCGGCAACTCCAATTGGCGTGGGCCACTGTGGATGCCGGTGAATTACATGCTGATCGAATCGTTGCGCGAATTTCACCGCTACTACGCGGACAATTTCTCTGTGGAGTACCCGTCTGGGAGTGGTTATCTGGCGTCCCTGGAGGAAGTGGCTGACGGCCTCAGTCAACGCCTGACTCGGTTGTTTTTAAGGGATGAGGAGGGGCTGCGGCCGTCGATGGCGGGGTATGCGCAGCTGGAGGCGGACCCGGCCAGCCGTGACCTGGTGTTGTTCCATGAGTATTTCCATGGTGAAACCGGGCGTGGGTTGGGGGCTTCGCATCAGACCGGGTGGAGCGCGTTGGTCGCGTTGTTGTTGCATGTTCCGGTCAAGGCCTGAATCAGGTAGATTCGCCGGCCCAGCCCTTACAAGGATGTAAATCATGGTTACCGCTTTAAGCCCGGCCAACCTGTTGCGCGCACTGCTGGTGAGCGCCGGCGTATTCGTCGCAGGCCTGCCTGTTGGCAGCGCCAGTGCGCAGGATTTACGAGCAATGTGCCTGGCGTGCAGTGACGGCTTCACTGCCGATGCGACGAAATGGGTCAAAAACGGCATGTACCGTCTTGACGCCGTGACGCTTACGGATGACGAGAGGGAGATGGGCGTAGAAGCTGATGAGAAACGCAAGATGACCCGGATCAAACCGTTGGTGCTGGGTGCCGATGAAAATGATGCGTTGGTCCAGGCAAGCGTCAACGCTATCGGCGCGATGGGAAACTCTGGGCGCGATGACATTTTGCTGCAAACGCAGTGGCCCAACCTGACCCGTCGAGCGCGTTACGCGTACAGTCTTTTTACGGCTGAAGATCAACCCGCAGATTTCTATAAAGTCTATGTGCGGGTTGGTCGAAACCAATATGTGGTTGTGATTGGCCGGGACGTGGAGACCGGCGAGTTCGCGATGAGGCCGGGCAAGTGGCGACTCATCAACGAATATGGCAACCCGGGTTCGCCAGAGGATCTGGAGCAGTTTAAAAAAGTCGAGGCCAGCGCTGGGCGTTGATAACCCGCCTTGAGCCAGAAACGAAAAATCCCGCCATTGGCGGGATTTTTCATGTTGAGGCGTGTTTTGCGAACGGCGTTATCAGGCCGGGAACAGTTCGCTCAGCTTCATGGCCAGCATCATGTCGCCTTCGGTGCGCAGTTTGCCGCCCATGAAAGCCTGCATGCCGTCGGTGGAACCGTCAACGATGCCTTTCATGGTTTCGCCGTCCATGACCAGTGTCACCTGGGCGTCCGGGTTTTCGCCTTCCAGCAGTTCGCAGGTCTTGTTCTTGACCACCAGCGAGAAGTTCTGGGTGTCGTCGATACGGAAACCGAACACCAGGTCCAGGCCGTCGGCAGCGGCTGGGTTGAATTTGGCTTTCATTGCTTCTACAGCTTTGGCTACGTCAGTCATGGTTTCGATCCTTTATGGGTGAGTCCAGTGACCTTGGGGTCACGGTTGGCCGTAATTCATCGGAAAGTGATGAGCTGCGGCGCCTTCAACAGTTGCAAGTGGGTATGACTGTTGAAGGAAGCCAGTGCCACCTCGCGACCACGGAATTTCAGCTGGTTGAGCGAGGTGTTAACAATTTGCCAGTTCAATTCGAAAGCCTGGGCAGCAGGCATTCGGGTAATCAGGTGGAGCAGGGCAGTGATGGTTCCGCCGGAGGTAAACACGGCGATCTTGTGCGCGTTATCGGCCGCTTCAAGAATGCGTTGCAGGCCACCTTGTACACGTTCGACAAAACCCAGCCAGCTCTCCAGCCCGGGCGGATCATAGGTGCCGGCCAGCCAGCGCTCGATGATCAGCGCGAAGATGCGTTGGAATTCGCTGCGGTTCTGCGCACCATTGCGCAGCACATCCACAGCGTGGGGTTCGCTGGCGAGCAAGTCAGGGAGCAGGGCGCGGATGATCGCTTCGCCGTCGAATTCGTTGAAGGCAGTGTCGATTTCCAGCGCTGGTATTGGCTGGCCGAGGGCGCTGTATTGTTCGAATGCGGCAATGGCGGTGTGTTGCTGGCGACGCAGGTCACCCGAGACACAGCGGTCAAACGTAATGCCCAGGTCCGCCAGGTGGCGACCGAGCACTTGCGCTTGTTCCACGCCGACGGGCGACAGGACGTCATAGTCGTCTGCACCGAAGGAGGCCTGGCCATGTCGAATCAGATAAATGCTGCCCACGTCCGTTTTCCCGGTACGTTGAAAGTCTGGCGAGGTTATGAGGATGCCTGCGAGCTGTCAATGAAAAAACATACGCTTGTTTTAAAAGCGCGTTAGAGGGCCGCTGCTGGCGGTTTGAGCACTGGTCCGAAGGCAGTGCCATCGGTATGCTGAGACCATCCGCGCCTGGCGCACTGCAACTTGTAAGGAGTCACATGGATTTTCTGGCCGAATACGCGAGTTTTCTGGCGAAGACCGTCACCTTGGTGGTCGCTATTCTGGTGGTACTGATCAGCTTCGCGGCGTTGCGCAGCAAGGGCCGTCGCAAATCCGCCGGCCAATTGCAGGTCAGCAAGCTCAATGACTTCTATAAAGGCCTGCGTGAGCGCCTGGAATCGAGCCTGCTCGACAAGGACCAGCTCAAGGCCTTGCGCAAGTCCGAAAGCAAAACCGAAAAGAAGAAAGGCAAGAAGAAACCCGAGGCCAAGCCACGGGTGTTCGTGCTGGATTTTGACGGCGACATCAAGGCCTCGGCCACCGAGAGCCTGCGCCATGAAATCACCGCGCTGCTGAGCCTGGCCACGCCGAAGGACGAAGTGGTGCTGCGCCTCGAAAGCGGCGGCGGCATGGTGCACAGCTATGGCTTGGCCTCTTCGCAACTGGCGCGTATTCGTCAGGCCGGCGTGCCGTTGACTGTGTGCATCGACAAGGTCGCGGCCAGCGGCGGCTACATGATGGCGTGCATTGGCGAGAAGATCATCAGCGCGCCGTTCGCCATCCTCGGCTCCATTGGCGTGGTGGCGCAGTTGCCTAACGTGAACCGCCTGCTGAAAAAACACGACATCGATTTTGAAGTGCTGACCGCCGGTGAATACAAACGCACCCTCACCGTGTTTGGCGAAAACACCGAGAAGGGTCGCGAGAAATTCCAGGAAGACCTGGACATCACTCATCAATTGTTCAAGAACTTCGTGTCGCGCTATCGCCCACAGTTGGCAATCGACGAAGTGGCGACCGGTGAAGTGTGGCTGGGTGTTGCCGCCCTCGACAAACAACTGGTCGACGAGCTGCAAACCAGCGACGAATACCTGGCCACCAAGGCCAAGACCGCCGAGGTGTTCCACCTGCACTATGCCGAGCGTAAAAGCCTGCAAGAGCGGGTAGGCCTGGCGGCCAGCGGCTCGGTAGACCGTGTGCTGTTGACCTGGTGGAGCCGGTTGACCCAGCAGCGCTTCTGGTAAGTCCAGAAGGTAGCCGATCCCAATGTGGGAGCGGGCTTGCCCGCGATAGCGATGTCCCAGTCGATACATCTACCGACTGACCCGCCGCCATCGCGGGCAAGCCCGCTCCCACATTTAGTTCTGAGTCAGTCTGGAAGACTGTTGTTGTACTGAGGGAATTGGTTTTCGCATCAACATCCCCACCACCAACGCCCCCAGCAGCCCCAACAATCCCGCCACCCATAACACCGTGCTGAACCCGCTCACAAATGCCTGCCGCGCCAGCGGTTGCACTTGCGCCCGTGCGGGCTCCGGCAACAAGCCCATCGCCGCCGGCATATCCCCGGCCACTACCCGCGAGGCTATACCCGCCACCTGGTCCTGCCATTGCGTGTCGATACTCGCGCGCAGCAACTGCTCACTGTGGCTGCTCAGCAATGCCCCATACACACCAATGGCCAACAGGATCGCGCTGAAGCGCATGGTGGTGCTCATGCCCGACGCCATCCCCGCCCGGTCGCGTGGCACGCAGGCCATGATGTTTTTCTGCGTGTCGCCATTGAGCAGGCCGGCCCCGGCGCCCGTGACGGCAATCGCCAGCGCGAAGGGCAGGTAGCCGCCGACATTGACCGCCCAGGCGCTCAACACGTTGCCGCAGCCGACCAGGGTCAAACCCGTGGCCATCATTGTCGCTGGCGCAAAGCGCACCGCCAGGCGTGCACCGATGCGTGGGCAGATCAGCATGGTCAGGGCAAACGGCAACATGCCCAGGCCCGAAGCAATGGCCGAGAAGCCCAGGCCGTTCTGCAAGTAGAACGGCAGCAACGTCATCATCACCTGGGCGCAGCCGGCATAGGCAAACATCCCGAGCAGGGCGCCGATAAACCGTGGGTGGCGGAACAGTTGCAGGTCCACCATGGGCCGTTGTTGCGCGCGCTCGACCCGTACAAACACACCCAGCAACACAGCCCCGCCGATCAGGCGCGCAGAGGTCAACGGACTGTCCCAACCGATGCGATTGGCCTCGATCAGCCCCCAGATCAGGCACAACAGGCTGGCACTGAATGCCAGGCTGCCCCATGGATCCAGGCGTGCTGACTGAGTGTCGCGGGACTCTGGAATCGCACGCAGCACCAGCGCCATCAACCCCAGGCCCACGGGCAGGTTGAGGTAGAAAATCCAGCGCCAGCCCAGGTATTGGGTAATCAGGCCGCCCAACGTTGGCGCGGCGGTCATCGCCACGCCCATGCATGCGCCCCAGAACGCCCAGGCTTTGGCGCGTTCCACTTCATCGTGAAAGGTATGGCCGATGGAGGCTAGGGCCGACGTCAGCAGCAAAGCTGCGCCGACGCCTTTGACGGCGCGGGCAATGTCCAGAAACATGGCATTCGGCGCTGCGCCACACCCCATGGACGCCAGGATGAAAAGGCTCAAGCCCCAGACCAGGGTCTTCTTGCGCCCAAAACGGTCGGCGATGCTGCCGGCCGGTAACAGCAGTGCGGCGAACGCGAGCATATAGGCGCTGACCACCCACTCGATATCGGCGAAGTTGGCGCCCAGGTCGCGGGCAATGCTCGGCAGCGTCACGGCGACGATATTGGTGTCGAGCACGATCAGCGAACAAACGCCGGAGGCGGTCAGCAACGTCAAGCGCGGACTGACCTGGCTCATGGCTGAATTACCTTACGGGCAATATGGAAAAGGCAGTTGACGTACATCGCAAGGGCTCTCTAGTGTTGAGGTCTTGTGAGCTTATCCCTGGCGCTTGCTTGAGTTGTTAGCTGGGCTGAAGCACTTCATTACCTTTGAGCTAATCCTGCGATGGAAATCCGCCACTTCCGCTATTTCCTGGCGGTCGCCCGCCAGCGCAATTTCACCCGCGCTGCCGAGCAATTGGGCATCGCGCCGCCCACCCTGAGTCGGCAGATACAGGACATGGAAACCGCCCTGGGCACGCGTTTGTTTATCCGTCAGCAGCGCGAAGTCAGCCTTACCGAGGCGGGCGCTGCGTTACTGATCGAGGCGGAAGTCACCGTGCGTCAGTTCGAGTTTGCCCAGCGCAACGCCCAGCGCGCCGGACGTGGGGATATCGGGCATGTCGAACTGGGCTACGTGGCCTCGGCGGTATACTCGGGGCTGTTGCAGCGGCAAATGCAGGCGTTCAGCCAGGCGTTTCCGGATGTGAGCGTGAATGTGCGCGAATGCGCGATGGCCACATTGCCGACGGCGGTGGCGGACGGGCGCTATGACATCGGCTACATCCGCTCGCCGATGACGCTGCCCGATGGGGTGGAGGCAGTGCGCCTCGACAGCGAAGGTTTTGTGCTGGCGCTGCCGCAGGATTCCTGGCTGCTGGGGCTCAAGGCCATCGGCTGTGAACACCTGCAAAACGAGACCTTTATCTTGCCGGAGCAAATCAGCGGGACGTTGCACGTGGCGGCGCAGGGCGGTTATGCGCCGTGCCTCGGGCCGCAACCGGGCGGCTTGGTGGCGGTGGTGGCGCTGGTGTCGTTAGGGCAGGGCGTCGCGGTGGTGCCGGCGTCGATGGTCGGGCATGTGAGCTTGCCGGGTGTGGTCTACCGCAGTATCCACGGCAGCGAGGCGGCGTCCTGGCTGTCGTTGATTCACCGGCGCTTTGAGCAAGCGCCGGCAGTGGCGCGGTATATCCAGCAAATCAAACGCTCAGTCGGGGCTGCACCGAGTCCGCCAGGCGCGTGAGGATCAGGCAGCACGACACGGCGCCGGCATCCAGCACGCCGAGGGAGCGCTCGCCCAAACGGCTGGCCCGGCCGATTTTGGCGACCAGGTCTTTGGTTGAATCGCGGCCTTGTGACGCGGCGGCTTTCATCGCCTCCAGCGCATCGTTGAAACCAGCGCCTCCCGCATGCGCACGTTCGAAGGCTTCAACCGCCGGGATCAGCGTGTCCATCAAACACTTGTCACCCACGCCCGCTTCGGTGATGTCCTGCAGTGAGGTCAAACCGCCGCGCAGCAAGTGAGCAAAGGTCGCGGCGTCGATATTCTCGCTGCTGCGCACTTCGTCGGCCATGCCGATAAACAGGCTGCCATACAACGGCCCCATGGAGCCGCCGATGCCTTCCATCAGGCTCAGGGTCAGTTCATCCAGGGCCTGGGCCAGCGTCAGTTGGCGGCCTTCGATCATGCGGCCGCAATGGGCGAACCCCTTGGCCATGTTGATGCCGTGGTCGCCGTCGCCAATCGCGCCGTCGACTTCGCTGAGGTATTCACGGTTGGCCACGATCACGCTGACCAGGTCGGCGACGATGGCGCTGCCGTCGCGGGTGGAAAAATGCTGGCTCATGGTTCACTCCGCCTGGGTCATGCCGATGGAGCGGCACGGTTGGTCGATAAGGGTTTTCAGCTCGGCGTCGAGGCCGAGCAGGGTGAGGGTGACGCCCATCATCTCCAGGGAGGTGAAGTAGTTGCCCACGTAGCAACGGTGAATCTTCAAGCCCTTGGCCTTGAGCTGTCGCTCAACCTCGGCGTAAAAAATATACAGCTCCATCACCGGCGTGGCGCCCAGGCCCGAGACCAGCACCACCACACTGTCGTCCTTGCTGAAATCACGGTCAGCCAGGATCGGCGCGAGCATGCGTTCGGCCATGGCAGCGGCGGGTTCGATGGGGACGACTTCAATGCCCGGTTCGCCGTGATGGCCGATGCCCAGTTCCATCTGGCCGTCGGGGATCTGGAAGTTTGGTTTGCCCACCGCCGCAATGGTGCAGGGCGTGAGGCCGATGCCAATTGAGCGGCAGTGATCGACCGTTTTCTGGGCGACGCGAATCACGCCATCGAGGTCGTAATGCTGGGCAGCCGCGGCACCGCCGATCTTCCACATGAAGATCTCCCCGGCCACGCCGCGCCGCTTGGCGATATCGGCCTGGGGGGCGGAGGCCACATCGTCGTTGGCGACCACGGTACGGATGCGCATGTCTTTGCTGGCGGCCATTTTCATTGCCAGCTTTACGTTCATGTTGTCGCCGGCATAGTTGCCGTACAGGCAGGCTACGCCGGCGCCATGGTCGGCGGCGCGGAAGGCATCGAAAAAGCTCTTGGCGGTGGGCGAGGAGAAAATCTCGCCGACGGCCACGGCGTCTACCAGGCCCTGGCCGACGTAGCCGAGAAAGGCCGGCTCATGGCCCGAACCGCCGCCGGTCACGATGCCAACCCGGCCTTGCCCCGATGGCCTGGCTTTGACGATGACCCGAGGGTTGCTCTCGTATTGGCGCAGTTCGGGGTGGGCGACCAGAATACCGTGCAGCATGTCCTCGACCACTTGGTCCGGATCGTTGATGACTCGATTCATAACGCGGGTTCCTGTTCTTGTTCTAAAGGGCAACAACAATTCAATGTGGGAGCGGGCTTGCCCGCGATAGCGGTGGTTCAGTTGATAGATGTGTTGACTGATATACCGCCATCGCAGGCAAGCCAGCTCCCACAGGGTGGTGTGTTGCTGCTGGGATCAGGGCTCCAATACCACTTTGAGCGACTTGTCCCCGCGCTCCATCACCGCAAACGCTTCCTTGAAATCCGCCAGTGCGAATTTATGGGTCACCACGTCGCGCATGTCGATCTTGCGGTTGCCGATAAAGTCGATGGCGCGCGGGTACATGTATGGCCCCAGGTGCGAGCCCAATATGTCCAGTTCCTTGCGGTCGCCGATGATCGACCAATCTACCGTGGCTTCGTCATTAAATACGCTGAACTCGACGAAGCGCCCCAGCTTGCGCAACATCGCCAGGCCCTGGTTCACCGCCTTGTGGTGCCCGGTAGCTTCGATATAAATGTCGCAGCCATAACCGTCGGTGATCGCGCGGATTTTTGCCAGGACGTCGACGTCGGCCGGGTTCCACACTTCGTCGGCGCCCATGCGCAGGGCGAGGGCGGCGCGTTCGGGTTTCATGTCCAGCACGATCAGCTTTTTCGGGTTGCGCAGGCGCACGGCGCCGATGATGCCCAGGCCCAGGGTGCCGGCACCGGCCACCACCACCACGTCGTCATGGTCGACATTCGCGCGCTCGGCGGCATGCAGTGAGCAGGCCAGCGGTTCGATCAGGATCGCTTCGTCGGGGGCGATGGATTCCGGCACTTTGTGGATGATGCCTTCCTTGGTGAAGATCATGTACTGGGCCATGGCGCCCTGCACATTGTTCTGGAAGCCATACAGGTCATGCTTCTGGCACATCCAGTACTGGCCGTGGTTGCAGAAGCGACAGCCCCAGCACGGCACAATCTGCTCGGAGATCACCCGGTCACCCACCGCCACGCCGCGTTTTTCGGCGCCTGGGCCGAGGGCAACCACGCGGCAGACGAATTCATGCCCGGGGATCATCGGCGGTTTCACGTAGCGCGGTTGCTCGGCGTCGCCCCAGAACGACGGTGCGCCGCGATAGGTCTTGATGTCGCCCATGCAGATGCCGCACAGCTCGACTTTGGTGAGAATCTCGTCAGGCCCGGGTGTGGGCACATCGACGGTTTCCAGGCGGTAGTCTTCCGGGCCATGGCAGACCACGGCCTGCATGGTTTTCGGGATGCTGGGGGCGAGCTGTTCAGGGGTGCGTTCGGTGACGGTGGACATGACAAAACCTCACGACAAAAGATGAATTACTGAATGCTGTAGCCGCCGTCGATCACCATGTTGGCGCCGGTGATCATCTGCGCGGCATCGCTGAGCAGGTACAACGCGAGCCCGGCGATTTCTTGCGGCTGGGCAAAACGGCCCGCCGGGATCTGCAATTTGGCCCGTTCACCCACTTCACCGGCCCAGGCTTTCTTGCCCAAGGCGGTCTCGACGATGGTCGGGGAGATGGCGTTGACGTTGATCTGTGGCGCCCACTCCATGGCCAATACCTTGGTCATGCCGACGATGGCCGCCTTGCTCGCGCAGTAGGCGACGTGGCGGTCCAGGCCGATCACGGCGGCCTGGGAGGCGAGGTTGACGATGCGTCCGCCGCCGTTGGCGAGCATGTGTCTGGCGCACGCCTGGGCCACGAAGAAGCTGGCTTTGAGGTTGATATCCAGGGTGCTGTCCCAGGCGCTTTCGCTGACGTCGACGGCCTTGTCGAGCAGGACGATGCCGGCGCTGTTGATCAGGTAATCCAGGCGCTGGAAGTGTTCGAATACGTGGTCGATGGTGTGCTGCACCTGGTCGATCCGGCTGAGGTCGACCGCAATACCCAGATGCCCGGCGCCCAGGCTCGCGGCCACTTCCACCACGGCGGGGTCACGGTCCAGCAACGCCACGCGTGCGCCGCGCTCCACCAGCAGGCTGGCGCAGGCCAGGCCGATGCCGGCGGCGCCGCCGGTAATCACCGCGCAACGGCCGGTGAGGTCGAAGGCTTGGTTCCAGAATCCAGACATGCATGACTCCTCTTTCTAAAGCGTTGGAGATCCAATGTGGGAGCTGGCTTGCCTGCGATGCAGGCGACTCGGTCTTTCAGTCAAACCGAGGTGATGCCATCGCAGGCAAGCCAGCTCCCACACTTGACCGTATTTCAAGGCGAAAGCTGCTTACCGCCGCTGACCTGTTTGTACAGCGCATCCGCATTGGCATTGGTCACCGGCACCCACGGCAGGATGTAGTTCTTGGCGGTGCCGTCACCCCATTTCACGTCCTTGGCATAGCGTTCCCAAATCACCGACTGCGGCTTGTAGTCCTTACCGGCCAATGCGCGCAATGCCACGTCCAGCGCGCCCTGAGACTGGGCCTGGGCGTCTTGCAGGAAGGTGGTGACTTCGTCTTTCTTCGCCGCCTGGATCGCATCCGGCATGCCGTCGATCGAGGTGACCGGCACGTCTTTGGACGACAAGCCATGGGACTTCAGGGCTTGCACGGCGCCGAGGGCCATGTCGTCGTTCTGGGCGATCACGCCGTTAATGCCTTTGGGGTGCGCGTTCAGCCAGTCTTCGGTGAGGGTCAGGGCCTGGGCGCGGTCCCAGTTGGCGGTTTTTTTCTCGATGATCTTGATGTCGGGGTGTTTGCCCAACACTTCCAGCTCGCCTTTTTCCCGGTCGATCTGCGCCGACTGGCCAATCGGGCCCTGGATGATCACGACGTTGCCACGGCCGTTGAGCTTGTCGACCATGGCCTGGGCTTGCAGGCGGCCGCCTTCCACGTCGTCATTACCCACATAAGGCACGGAGGCATCGGCTACTTTCGTATTGGAGGCGATGACGACCACGTCGTTGCTCATGGCTTGTTTTACGGTGCCGACACCGGCCTTGGTGTCGATCGGCACGAACAGGATGGCGTCGTAGTGCTGGGTCACCATGTTTTCGATCTGGTTGTTTTGGGTCAGGGCGTCGTAGTTGCCGTCGAACACGGTCAACTGCACGGTGCCGTCCTTGACCGCCGGATGTTCCTTCAGCTCGCGGACCCAGTTCTGCATGAACTGGCCCTTGAGGCCGTACACGGCGGCGCCGATTTTGTAGGTCTTGCCATCGGCGGCCAGGGCAATACTGCTGGCGAGCAGGGAGAGAGCCGCAACGGCGGCCAACGTCATTCCAGGTTTCATGGTGAGAACTCCGCTTATTGTTGTAGGTCGTTCAGTTCATTTTTTGGAGGAAAAGCGACTAGCGTTTTTTCTTGCGCCACACGTCTATCAGTACTGCGAACACGATGATCAGGCCCTTGGCGACCTGCTGGTAATAGGACGACACGCCGAGCAGGTTCAGCCCGTTGTTGATCACGCCGATCAACAACGCACCAAACAGCGTGCCGACAATGCTGCCGGTGCCGCCCGACAAGCTGGTGCCGCCGATGACCACCGCGGCAATCGCATCCAGCTCATAGGAAACCCCGGCCTGGGGCAGGGCGGAGGTAGTGCGGGCCGACAGCACTACGCCGGCCAGCCCTGCGAGCAGGCCAGACACCACGTACACCGAAAACATCACCTTGCGCACGCCGATGCCGGAGGTGCGTGCGCTCTTTTCATTGCCGCCCACCGCGTACACATAGCGGCCGTAAGTGGTGTAGCGCAGCACCATCCAGAAGATCAGCGCGACCACGGCGAAGATGACGATGGGCACGCCAATCGGGCCGATCTTGCCAATGCCCAGCGCCAGGTAGGCGTCGGGCAGATCCGTGATGGGGCTGCCGTCGTTGAGAATGAAGGTCATGCCCCGTGCGACGCTGAGCATGCCGAGGGTGGCCACGAACGGCGGGATCGACAGGTTGGCGACCATAAAGCCGTTGACCACGCCGAGCATGGCCCCGGCAAACATCCCGGCACTGACCGCCGCCAGCAGGCCGTAGCCCTGAGTCGCGACCATCGCGCTGCACAGTCCGGCGAAGGCCAGTATCGAGCCCACCGACAGGTCGATGCCCTTGGTCAGAATCACGTAAGTCATGCCCACGGCGAGGATGCCGTTGATCGAGGTCTGGCGCAGGATGTCCATCCAGTTGCGCCAGGTCATGAAATATTCGCTGGAAAACGCCATCACCACGCACAGCAGGATAAACACCAGCGGCAGGCCGAAGCGGTCGAGGGATAAACGCAGTCGATTGCGCGGCGCGGCAGTCATGGGTGCAGCGATGGTTTTGGCATTCATGAGGCAAGACTCAACAAGGCTTCCTGGGAAAGGGCGGTGTCGGTGCTGATGGTCACCAGCCGGCCGCCCTTGAATACGGCGATACGATCACTCAGGTGCAGCAACTCGGGGGCTTCGGATGACACCACAATGGCGGCGCCACCGGCGCGCACGAACTGGTCGAGCAGGTGGTAAATCTCCTGCTTGGCGCCTTCATCAATGCCCCGGGTCGGTTCATCGCACAGCAGGCACACCGGTTCGGTCGACAGGCATTTGGCAAGCACCACTTTCTGCTGGTTGCCACCGCTCATGGAGGCCACCGGCAGTTCCAGGGATGTGGTTTTGATCTGCAGGCGCTTGACCATGTCCTGGGCGAGTTGGGTTTCCTTGCGCGCATTGATCAGCGACCAGCTCGACAGGCGTTTGTAGGCCGACAGCGCAATGTTGGAAAGAATGCTGCCGGTGAGTACCAGGCCACTGTCTTTGCGGTCCTCGGTGACCAGCGACATGCCGGCGTTGATCGTGGCTTTGGGCAAGCCGATCGGCATGGGTTTGCCTTGCAGGGTCACGCTGCCG
Organism: Pseudomonas sp. O39; assembly: GCF_045447295.1. Lineage (NCBI taxonomy): Bacteria > Pseudomonadati > Pseudomonadota > Gammaproteobacteria > Pseudomonadales > Pseudomonadaceae > Pseudomonas > Pseudomonas sp. O39. Next base: position 47,583 of record NZ_JBJGXV010000020.1, on the reverse strand, counting down.
GAGTCCGCGACGGTCAGGCCGTAGATGCAGTTGAGGAATTCGCTGCGCCCCGAACCCATCAGGCCATAAATGCCGAGGATTTCACCCTGGCGCAGTTGCAGGCTGATGTCGTGGAATTCGCCGTTGCGGCTCAGGTTGTCGACTTGCAGGCAGGTCGTGGGGGCGCATTCGCGGCCGACCTTGTGGTCAATGCGCGTCAACTCCTGGCCGACGATGCCGCGCACCAGGTGGTTGCGGTCGATATCGGCCATGCGTCCGCTTTCCACAAAGGCGCCATCGCGAAAGATGCTGTAGTCATCGGCGATCTGCGCCAGTTCGCTCAGACGATGCGACACATAGACGATACCGGCGCCTCGGGCAGTGAGGCGGCGGATGGCTTTGAACAGGGTTTCTGCCTCGCGCTCGCCGATGGCCGAGGTGGGTTCGTCCATGATCATCACCTGGCAGTCATGGCTGAACGCCTTGGCGATTTCCACCAGCTGGATCTGCGCCACGCTCAAACGGTGCATGGGGCGGGTGGCGTCGACGTCGAACTCCAGGCTTTCAAGCAGCTCGCGGGTGCGGCGGTTGAGGGTCTTGCTGTCGACAATGCAGCCGGCATGGCGCGGTTCGCGGCCCAGCCAGATATTTTCGGCGACGGTCATGTAGGGGATGGGTTCCAGCTCCTGGGTGATCATTGCGATCCCCGCCGCCAGGGCTTCACTCGGGCGGTTGAACTGAACGGGGGTGCCGTTAAGCGCAATGGTCCCGGCGTCGCGTTGGGTGATGCCCATCAGGATGCTCAGGAACGTCGACTTGCCTGCGCCATTGCCGCCGCACAACGCATGGACGCTGCCCGCCCGCAGAGAGAGGCGCCCGTCACGCAGGGCAGGCACCCCGGCGTAAGCCTTGGCGACGTGTTCAGCCTGGAGCAGTAATGGCGTGGCCATCGGCGTGTCCTCGTGCTGTGAATTCTTATTAGGTCGCACAGTCATGTTTCGCTGTGATCATATGTGTATCAAATGAAATTCTGATCAGTCAATCTCTTTCACTTAAAACGTAGGAATCTCATCCTGAGTGGTAATGGCGCCCTGTTATAGGGCTTTGACTGTCGGGTCAGTTAAAACTCACTTGACAGAAAGGGCTTAATGCCCGAGAAATGACTGAGAGAAATTTCATCTACTGATCATTTGATCGGTCTTAAATGCCCTCTCGGCAGTGGAGCCAGACGCCATGAACACACCTTTCCCGGTGGCTATCGGATGCGATGAAGCGGGTTTTGAGCTCAAAGAGCTGTTGAAGCGCCATATCGAGGCGCTCGGCTATCCGGTGACCGACTTCGGTACTCACTCCACGGCGCCGGTGCTGTATCCGGACATCGCCCTGGCCGTGGCCACCGCCATCAATGCCGGGCAGCAACGCCTCGGTGTGCTGGTGTGCGGCACCGGGATCGGCATGGCGATCTCGGCCAACAAGGTGTTGGGCATTCGTGCGGCCCAGGCCCATGACACGTATTCGGCGGAGCGCGCGCGCAAGAGCAACGATGCGCAAATCCTGTCCATTGGCGCGCGGGTGATCGGCGCCGAACTGGCCAAAAGCATCGTCAAGTCGTTCCTGGAGTCGGAGTTCGAGGCTGCGCGTTCTGGGGCCAAGGTCGAGCGGATCAATGCGATCGAGCGCGATGGGCATCAGTAGTGGACGTAACGGGGCAAGAGTCGGGAGAATGCGCCTTTGACGCCGAAACGGAAGCCCGTCCCCATGAGTGACAGTACCCAGCGCATTGCCAGCGATATCGATCAGATGACCGAAGTGGCGATGCTCTATTACCTTGAGAACGTCACTCAGGAAGCCATTGCCAAACGCTTCGACCTGTCGCGGGCGAAAGTCAGCCGCTTGCTCAAACGTGCGCGCGATGAAGGGATTGTCGAGGTGCGCGTCTTGCAGCACCCGGCGATGAACAACGAGCTGGAGCGGGCGTTGGTGGAACGCTTCAAGCTGGACCGCGCCTTGATCGCGGTCGACCACGGCGACCCCGACACCCAGCGCTCGGCTGTCGCCAGCCTGGTGGCGAATTACCTGAACAAGACGCTGAGCGACGGCATGATTGTCGCCGTGGGCATGGGGCGTAACGTCGGTGCCGTGGCGGATAACGTATTTTTGCCGGTGACGCGCAATTGCACGTTTGTCTGCGCCATCGGCGGTTCGCTCAAGGCCGGCGAATACATGAACCCCGATCATATTTGCCGTCGCCTGGCCCTGCGTTTTGGTGGCGAGAGCGAAAGCCTGTACGCCCCGGCGCTGGTGGCGAACCCCGAGTTACGGGGCGTGTTGATCAACAATGACACCGTGCGCTCGACCCTGGACCGTGCGCGGCGCGCGGACATTGCGCTGATTGGCATTGGCGACATGAGCGAGAACAGCAACATGGTGCGCATGGGCTGGTTCTCGCCGCAGGAGATCGCGCAGGCGCGGCTGTCGGGCACCGTGGGCGACATGATGGGGTATGACTTTATCGACATCCATGGCCAGCCGGCGGTCAACGCGATTCAAGGTCGGGTGATCGGGTTGACGGTGCAGGAGCTGTTTCGTATCCCGGATGTCGTGGCGATTGCCAGTGAGAACACCAAGGCAGCGGCGACACTTGGCGCGTTGCGCTCGGGGGTGATCAATACGCTGGCGACCACCGTAACGAATGCCCACACCATCCTGGCGCTGGATGATGCGACGCGCAAAACCTGATATTGCGCAGGTCAAAATGTGGGAGCGGGCTTGCTCGCGAAGGCGGTGTGTCAGTCGACATATGGATTGACTGAACCTCCGCATTCGCGAGCAAGCCCGCTCCCACATTGGTTTTGTGTGTGCTTGGGGACAGATTTTGTAATAATTTTGCGTTGTAGGAAGTTTGGGTTTCGCCTGTACGATTCAAGTCCTTTTCTCATTGCAGGACTTGCATGAACACCCTCTCGGAGCCTCCCAGTCGTCTTTCCCCAAGACATCCGCTGTCGCTGTTCCCGCTGAAGCACCCCGTATTCCAACTGCTAACCTTGTCCCGGTCCACTGACCGCGCTTTGCCGTGTCCGGCATTCTGAAACCTATAAAGAGACTCTATAAATGGAATGGTTAGCGGATCCAACGGCCTGGCTCGGCCTGTTGACCTTGATTGTGCTGGAACTGGTGCTGGGCATCGACAACCTGGTGTTTATCGCGATCCTGGCGGACAAGCTGCCGCCGGAGCAGCGCGATCGCGCGCGGTTGATCGGTTTGTCCCTGGCGTTGCTGATGCGTTTGGGCCTGCTGGCGAGTATTTCCTGGCTGGTGACGCTTACGCAGCCGCTGTTCGAGGTGTTCGACAAGAGCTTCTCCGGCCGTGACTTGATCATGTTATTTGGTGGTGTGTTCCTGTTGTTCAAGGCCACCATGGAATTGCACGAGCGCCTTGAAGGCCATGTGGCACAGCGTACGGGCAATGTGGCGTACGCGATGTTCTGGCCGATCGTGGCGCAGATCGTGGTGCTCGACGCGGTGTTCTCCCTCGACGCGGTGATTACCGCCGTGGGCATGGTCGATGAGCTGGCCGTGATGATGATCGCGGTGATCGTGTCCATCGGCCTGATGATCGTGGCGAGTAAACCGCTGACCCGTTTCGTCAACGCGCACCCGACAGTCATCATGTTGTGTCTGGGCTTTTTGATGATGATCGGTTTCGCCCTGACCGCCGAAGGCCTGGGCTTCCATATTCCCAAGGGCTACCTGTATGCGGCGATTGGTTTCTCGATCCTGATCGAGCTGTTCAACCAGATTGCCCGCGCCCGCCGCAAGAAGTCGGCGCAAGGCGTGTTGCCAGTGCGTGAGCGTACCGCCCATGCGGTGATGCGCTTGCTCGGCGGCCGAAGCCTGGCGGTGGAAGAGGTGGGTGAAGACGTGGCTGACTTGCTGGGCGAGCGGGATGCGACCCAGGGTCCGCTGTTTGATCGACGCGAGCGCGTAATGATCAGCGGCGTGCTGCAACTGGCCGAGCGGCCGATCCGTACCTTGATGACGCCACGGGCCAAGGTGGACTGTATCGATCTGGCGGACGATCCCGACACGATCCGCCGCAAACTGATGCATTCGTCCTACTCGCGCCTGCCGTTGATCCGCAACGGCGCGGTGGATGAGCCGCTGGGTTTCGTGCACAAAAAGGAATTGCTCAAGGAATACCTGGCCGGCAACGAGCCTAACCTGGAGCACCTGGCGCGTCGGGCGATCAACCTGCTGGAGAGCTTTTCGATCCTCAATGCCCTGGAGCAGATGCGCCAGGAGTCGACCCACATCGCCTTCGTGATCAACGAATTCGGCGACTTCATGGGCGTGTTGAGCATGACCGACATTCTCGAGTCCATCGCCGGTGAATTGCCGGACGCCAGCGAAATCGAGGGGCCGGATATTGTCGAGGAGGGCGAGGGGTTTCGCGCCAATGGCGCCTTGAACCTCAACCTGGTTCGTCAGCGTACCGGTTTCAATGCCGTTTCCACCGAGGATTATCAGACCCTAGCTGGCTTGGTGATGAGCCTGCTCGATCGCCTGCCGATGGTCGGTGACAGTCTCGAGCATGAAGGCTGGCGCCTGGCTGTGGCGGCGGTGGAAGAGCGACGGGTGACGCAGGTGCTGTTGGCGCCGGTGACGCGTAGTCTTTGAACACCTCCTCCAGGAGTGTTTCCTGTTCATGGGGGTCACCGATGCCCTTGAGGTTTTCGACCTCAAGGGCGTCTTTGTAGACCACCAGCGTGGGGGTGCCGCTAACCCCGTGAATCGGCGGGGTTTGGGTGGTGTCGAGGATCATGCTTTTTACACGCCCGGCGTATTGAGCGGCGATGCGATTGAAACGCAGGTCAGCCCCCAAGCACGCCGGGCAGTAGGGGGAAGTGAACAACACAATCACCAGCGGGTGTTCAGTCAGGATTCTTTGGTATTCGTCGAGGTCACGAATAACCGTTTTTGCAACACCCATGATGATCTCCTTGCGAGCCCGGCCAAATGGTTGCGGGTACGCTAAATCGCGAGATCACCACCGTCTACTGTCAACCTTCACAGGTAACGCTGCTCACGCATCGTCCGCGCGCTCCATGCGTTCCCGGGCCTTTCGCGCCTGATTCGCGCATTTCTTGTATTCCTCATTGTCCCTGGACGCCTTTGCCCGCCGGTAGTCATGGTGGTTCTGACCGGTGTAGTCGGCATTGAAGGCTTCCTTGAGTTTCTGCAGTTGTTCCTTGCATTCGTGGCGGTCGTTCGCGGCCGAGGCGCTGCCGGCTGCCAGGAATGAAAGCAAAACCAAAGTGAGGCTGAGCTTCATCAGAAAGGTCGTCCTTGTTGGCTTGAATGTGCCAAGGCTAGTCCAGCGTGGGGATTTTTGCATGGTGCGCCCGCGCCGCAAGGGTGCGGGGTAACACCGTTGTGGTGCACCCGGTTGGGGCCTTTCACGGCGGTGTGGGGCCTTGGGTAGCAATCTGATTTCCCATGATGGCATCACGCTGTACACCCCATGAGAAATTATCTTTCTGATTTATAACGAATTTATCCTTGGCATATTTTTCTGTTACTGCGTGTGGCACACTTTCTGCTGTCTATTCCGTTGTTACATACCAAGTTCCGGTATAGCGGAATACACAACTCCTGGAGTGCTTGTCATGCATCACCGACCTTCCGTGTTTAAAGCGTGTGTTTTTCTCTTCGCCGCATCGGCGTCCCTCGCAAGCATCGTGCACGCGGCGGACAGCAAGCTCGATGATGTGCTCAAGCGTGGGCATCTCATCGTGGGTACAGGCAGTACCAATGCGCCGTGGCACTTCCAGGGAGCGGATGGCAAGTTGCAAGGTTTTGATATCGACATCGGCCGCATTGTGGCCAAGGGATTGTTCAACGATCCAAGCAAGGTCGAATTTGTGGTGCAGTCGTCCGACGCACGCATTCCCAACCTGCTGACCGACAAGGTCGACATGAGTTGCCAGTTCATCACCGTCACCGCCAGCCGTGCGCAGCAGGTAGCCTTTACCTTGCCGTACTACCGCGAAGGCGTGGGCCTGCTGCTGCCGAACAACAGCAAATACAAAGAAATCGAAGACCTGCAAGCCGCAGGCGACAGCGTCACCGTGGCCGTGCTGCAAAACGTCTATGCCGAAGAGCTGGTGCACCAGGCACTGCCCAAGGCCAAGGTCGATCAGTACGACAGCGTTGACCTGATGTACCAGGCCGTGAACTCCGGCCGCGCCGATGCTGCCGCCACCGACCAATCCTCGGTCAAATACCTGATGGTGCAGAACCCGGGCCGCTACCGCAGCCCGACCTACGCCTGGAGCCCGCAAACCTACGCGTGCGCCGTCAAGCGTGGCGACCAGGACTGGCTGAACTTCGTCAACACGGCGTTGCATGAAGCCATGACCGGTGTGGAATTCCCGACCTACAAAGCCTCGTTCAAGCAGTGGTTCGGTGTGGACCTGCCAGAGCCTGCGATTGGTTTCCCTGTTGAATTCAAGTGATGTGTAAACCGGGGGCGCAGCGTGTTGCGCCCCGCTTCAGGTACTGCCGACCATGAACTATCAGTTGAACTTTGCCGCCGTGTGGCGTGATTTCCCCAGCTTGCTGGCGGGGCTCGGCCTGGGTCTTGAGCTGGCGTTGCTGTCGATCGCGATTGGCTGTGTGATCGGCTTGATGATGGCCTTTGCCATGCTGTCCAGGCACCGGGCGTTGCGAGTCTTCGCCTCGGTGTATGTGACGGTGATCCGCAATACGCCGATCCTCGTGCTGATCCTGTTGATCTACTTTGCCCTGCCGTCGCTGGGGATTCGTCTCGACAAAATCCCTTCCTTCATCATCACCCTGTCACTGTATGCCGGTGCCTACCTGACCGAAGTGTTCCGTGCCGGGCTGTTGAATATTCCCAAGGGCTTGCGTGAAGCCGGCTTGGCCATCGGCCTGGGCGAGTGGCGCATTCGTGCCTACATCACCGTGCCGGTGATGCTGCGCAACGTGTTGCCGGCGCTGTCGAACAACTTTATTTCGCTGTTCAAGGACACCTCGCTGGCCGCCGCTATCGCGGTGCCGGAGCTGACCTATTACGCCCGCAAGATCAACGTCGAAAGCTACCGGGTGATTGAAACCTGGATGGTCACGACCGCGCTCTACGTGGCTGCCTGTTATTTCATCGCCCTGCTGCTCCGTTACCTGGAACAGCGTCTGGCGATACGTCGTTAAGGAGGGTTTCCATGTACGAGTCCCCCAGCTGGCTGCATGAGTTGTGGATCGCCCGGGATACCCTCTGGGCGGGGTTTCAGACCAGCATCTACTGCTCGGTGCTGGCGATTATCTTTGGCACGCTGATCGGTATCTTTGCGGGGTTGATCCTGACCTACGGCAAATTCTGGATGCGTGCGCCGTTTCGTCTGTACGTTGACCTGATCCGTGGCACGCCAGTGTTTGTGCTGGTGCTGGCGTGTTTTTACATGCTGCCGGCGCTCGGTTGGCAGATCACCGCGTTCCAGGCCGGTGCGGTCGGCCTGACGTTGTTCTGCGGCTCGCACGTCTCGGAAATTGTGCGCGGCGCGTTGCAAGCCATCCCCCGTGGGCAACTGGAAGCGGGCAAGGCGATTGGCCTGACGTTCTACCAGTCCCTGGGTTACGTGCTGTTGCCTCAGGCGCTGCGACAGATATTGCCGACCTGGGTCAATTCCTCCACGGAAATCGTCAAGGCCTCGACCTTGCTTTCGGTGATTGGCGTGGCTGAATTGCTGCTGAGCACGCAGCAAGTGATCGCGCGTACTTTCATGACCCTGGAGTTCTATCTGTTCGCCGGGTTTCTGTTCTTTGTCATCAACTACGCCATCGAGTTATTCGGGCGCTACATTGAAAAGCGGGTGGCCTTGCCATGAACCAACCACACACTAACCCACCGCTGCTGAACATTCGCGGCCTGCGCAAACAATACGGCCAGGTGGAAGTGCTCAAAGGCGTCGACCTGTCCATGCAGCGCGGCAACGTGGTGACCTTGATCGGCTCCAGCGGCTCGGGCAAGACCACGCTGCTGCGTTGCGTCAACTTGCTGGAAGAATTCCAGGGCGGCCAGATCACCCTGGATGGCGAATCCATCGGCTACAGCGAAATCGCCGGCAAGCGTGTGCGCCACCCTGAACGCGTGATTGCCCAGCACCGCGCGATGACCGGCATGGCGTTCCAGCAGTTCAACCTGTTTCCGCATCTGACGGCGTTGCAAAACGTCACCCTCGGCCTGCTCAAGGTCAAGAAAATGGGCAAGGACGAAGCTGTGGCCCTGGCCGAAAAATGGCTCGACCGCGTCGGCCTGCTGGAGCGGCGCAACCACTTCCCCGGCCAATTGTCCGGCGGCCAGCAACAGCGTGTGGCGATTGCCCGTGCGATCGCGATGAACCCCAGCTTGATGCTGTTCGACGAAGTCACCTCGGCCCTCGACCCGGAGCTGGTTGGGGAGGTGCTGAGCGTGATCAAGGGCCTGGCGGAGGAGGGCATGACCATGTTGCTGGTCACCCACGAAATGCGTTTTGCCTATGAAGTGTCGGACAAGATCGTATTCATGAACCAGGGCCGCATTGAAGAGCAGGGCACCTCGAAGGACATCTTCGAGCGTCCGCAATCGCCGCGCCTGGCGGAATTTTTGAAGAACATTCGTTTTTAATCAGGAGCAACGTTATGACCATTACTCGTTACGGCACCGGCAGCACCGCCGGCGGTGGCCAGCCACGTCCTTTCGCCCGCGCGGTGGAAGCGGACGGCTGGCTCTACGTCTCGGGCCAGGTGCCAGCGGTGGACGGTGAAATCATCAACGGCGGCATCGTCGAGCAAACCCGCCAGACCCTGCGCAATGTGGTGGCGATTCTGGAAGAGGCCGGCTACGAACTCAAAGACGTGGTGCGCGTGGGTGTATGGCTGGAAGACCCACGGGACTTCTGGAGTTTCAACAAGGTATTCGGCGAATACTTCACCCCGGAACACGCCCCGGCGCGTGCCTGTGTACAGGCCAACATGATGGTGGACTGCAAGGTCGAGATTGATTGCGTGGCCTACAGGAAAAAAGGCTAAATGCCCCATTCTTGAAGCCATAGGAGATCCAATGTGGGAGCGGGCTTGCCCGCGATGACGGAGTGTCAGCCAGCCCATCTGGCACTGACCCACCGCAATCACGGGCAAGCCCGTTCCCACAGGGGATCACTGTGCAGCACCCACCTTTGACGGGACCGATTACTGCCATGACCGAAGACACCATCAAACGCCGCGCCAAAGGCCTGGACCGTGCTTTCGATATCCTCGATTTTCTCAAGGAGATCGGCCAGCCCCTGCGCCCGAATGATATTGCCAGCGGCATCGGCAGCCCCAAATCCACCGTCTATGAGTTGGTCGCATCGCTGCTGGAGCGGCGCATCCTGGAAACGGTGGGCAAGGACGGCCACGTCTACCTCGGCCGCCAGTTGTACTTCCTCGGCCAGGCGCACCTGCGCCATTTCGACCTGACCCGCGAGGCCGACCACGCCTTGCAGGAAATCGTCAGCCAAACCCACGAAACCGCGCAGATGTGCCTGCTCAATGGGCGCAAATACACGGTGGCGCTGATGCGCGAAGGTGAGCGGCATTTCCGTATTTCATCGGACATCGGCGAAAACGCACCCATCCCGTGGACTGCCTCCGGGCGCCTGTTGCTGGGGCACTTGAGCGACCAGCAAATCATCGACCTGATCGACTACGACGATTTCATCCTGCCGGACGGCCAGCGCCTGGCGCTGGACACCTTCCTGGCGCAAATCCGCCAGGCCACGCTCGACGGTTTCTTCTCTTTCGACAGCGTGGCCGACACCTTTACCCATTGCTTCGCTGCCCCGGTCCGCGACGCACAAGGCATCAGCATTGCGACCTTGTGCATCGTCGCCCCACGGGCCGACGCGATTAAAAATTACAACGACTATCGCCGGGTGTTGATCGACAGCGCCAACAACCTGGCCCGTCGCATCAACGAATAGGAGTTTTCCATGTCTGCCTTCAACGCCGTTGAAAAAGGCGCCGCCGCGATTGGCGCCCACCTGGTCCGCGACGTCAGCCTGCCGGCCCTGGTGCTGCACCGTGACGCCCTGGAACACAACATTCGCTGGATGCAAGCGTTTGTCAGCAACAGCGGCGCAGAACTCGCGCCCCATGGCAAAACCAGCATGATGCCCGCGCTGTTCCAGCGCCAGATCGCCCAAGGCGCCTGGGGTATTACCCTGGCCAATGCGGTGCAGACCCGCGCCGCCTACGCCGGTGGCGTGCGCCGCGTGTTGATGGCCAACCAATTGGTTGGTGCGCCGAACATGGCGTTGATTGCCGACCTGTTGGCCGATCCTGATTTCGACTTCCACTGCATGGTCGACCACCCGGACAACGTCGCCGACCTGGGCCTGTTCTTCGCTGCCCGTGGCTTGCGCCTGAACGTGATGATCGAATACGGCGTGGTCGGCGGCCGTTGCGGTTGCCGCAGCGAGCAGGACGTGCGCGAACTCGCCAAGGCGATCAAGGCCCAGCCGGCCCTGGCCCTTACCGGTATTGAAGGCTATGAAGGCGTGATCCACGGTGAACATGCCATCAGCGGCATCCGCGAGTTCGCCGCCAGCCTGGTGCGATTGGCCGTGGACCTGCAAAACAACGGCTCTTTCGACCTGCCCAAGCCCATCATCACCGCATCGGGGTCGGCCTGGTACGACCTGATCGCCGAGTCCTTCGAAACGCAAAACGCCGCCGGCCGTTTCCTCAGCGTGTTGCGCCCGGGCAGCTACGTGGCCCACGACCACGGTATCTACAAAGACGCGCAATGCTGCGTGCTCGACCGCCGCAGCGACCTCAATGAAGGCCTGCGCCCTGCGTTGGAAGTCTGGGCGCATGTGCAATCGTTGCCCGAGCCTGGCTTTGCCGTGATTGCCCTGGGCAAGCGCGACGTGGCCTACGACGCCGGGTTGCCGGTGCCGCTCAAACGCTACAAGGCCGGTATCCTGCCCGCCGAAGGCGATGACGTGACCGCGTGCAAAGTCACGGCGGTGATGGACCAGCATGCGTTCATGACGGTGGCGCCAGGGGTTGAGTTGCGTATCGGTGACATCATCTCGTTCGGCACCTCGCACCCTTGCCTGACCTTCGACAAATGGCAAGTGGGCTGCCTGGTGGATGAGCAGTTGCAGGTGATCGAGTCGCTGCATACCTGCTTCTAGACCGAGTCGCGGCCATCGCAGGCAAGCCAGCTCCCACATTGACCGCGTTGTATCTGAAGGAATGCAGTCAACTGTGAGAGCGGGCTTGCTCGCGAAGGAGCCATCAGCCACACCAGAGATTAGCGGCCATCGCAGGCAAGCCAGTTCCCACATTGACCGCGTTGTATCTGAAGGAATGCAGTCAACCGTGGGAGCGGGCTTGCTCGCGAAGGGGCCATCAGCCACACCAGAGATTAGCGGCCATCGCAGGCAAGCCAGCTCCCACATTGACCGCGTTGTATCTGAAGGAATGCAGTCAACTGTGGGAGCGGGCTTGCTCGCGAAGGAGCCATCAGCCACACCAGAGATTAGCGGCCATCGCAGGCAAGCCAGCTCCCACATTGACCGCGTTGTATCTGAAGGAATGCAGTCAACTGTGGGAGCGGGCTTGCTCGCGAAGGGGTCATCAGCCACACCAGAGATTAAAGGCATGAACACACAACCGCGCATCGCCCTGATCGGCGAATGCATGATCGAACTGCAGCACCGCGCCGACGGCAGCCTGCATCAGAGCTTCGGCGGCGACACCCTGAACACGGCGGTGTACCTGCGCCGCGAGCTGGGCGCTGTCGGCACGGTCGACTACGTCACTGCGTTGGGCGATGACAGTTTCAGCGATGCCATGTGCCAACAGTGGCGCGACGAAGGCCTGGGCCTGGACAGGGTTCAGCGCTTGCCCGGTCGTTTGCCGGGGTTGTATTGCATCCAGACGGACGCCAACGGCGAACGCAAATTCCTCTATTGGCGCAATGAAGCCGCTGTGCGTGATTGCTTCACCACGCCGGCCGCCGAACCGATCCTGGCGGCCTTGCCGGATTACGCCGTGGTGTATTTCAGCGGTATCACCCTGGCGGTGCTCGGTGAAATCGGGCGTGAGCGCTTACTGCAAAGCCTGATTGAAACCCGCCGGCGCGGCGGCAAGGTGGTGTTCGACAACAACTACCGGCCGCGTCTGTGGGCCAGTGTCGAGGCGGCGCGCGCGGCGTATCACACGGTGTTGGCCGAGGTGGATATCGCCTTGCTGACCGAGGATGACGAACGTGCATTGTTTGGGTATGCCGACACTGAGCAGGTGTTTGCGGCGTACCCGGGCATTGAGGAAGTGGTGCTCAAGCGTGGGGCGGATGCGTGTTTGATCCGTTGCGCAGGCGAGCGCTTTGCCGTGCCGGCGTTGCAGGTCGAGCAGGTGGTGGATACGACGGCGGCGGGGGATTCGTTCAGTGCGGCGTATTTGGCCAGTCGGCTGAAGGGTGGTTCGCCAGAGGCGGCGGCCTTGGCTGGGCATCGGTTGGCGAGCCGGGTGATTCAAGTGCCGGGTGCACTGATTCCGAAGTAGCGGGTGAATGGCCGCCTGCGGCGGATCGCGGGCAAGCCCGGCTCCCACATTGACGGCATTCCTTCAGTTGAAATGCAATCAAATGTGGGAGCGGGCTTGCTCGCGAAAGCGGTCTAACGCCAAACCCTCAGTCGCGGTAAAACACCTGCACCAGGTGATAGCCAAACTTGCTCTTGATTGGCCCGTGCACCACCTTCACCGGCTTTTTGAAGATCACCGCATCAATCGCCCCGACCATCTGCCCTGGCCGCACTTCACCCAAATCACCGCCGCGCTTGCCGGACGGGCAGGTCGAGTATTTCTTGGCCAGCACATCAAACGCTTCGCCCTTGGCAATGCGCTGCTTGAGCTGTTCGGCTTCTTCGCTGGTCTTCACCAGAATGTGACGGGCTTGGGCTTTCATTGATTTCTACCAGGTGTGCGGCGGCGCGCGATTATGCCTGAACTCATTCGTCGACGCTGATCATGCTGCGGATTTTTGTCGCCAGCAGGTCAATGGAAAACGGCTTGGCGACCATGTCCATGCCGTCCTCCAGGAAGCCCTGGCGCTCGGCGGCTTTTTCGGCGTAACCGGTCATGAACAACACGCGCAGGCCCGGCCGGTGCTGACGGGCGATTTCCGCCAGTTGTCGGCCGTTCATGCCCGGCAGGCCGACGTCGGTCACCAGCAGGTCCACGCGCAAATCCGACTCCAGCAACGGCAGCGCCGTGCGTGCGTCCGCGGCCTGGTGTGCGGTGTAACCCAACTCATCCAGCACATTGATCACCAGCATGCGCACCGCCGGGTCATCCTCGACCACCACCACCGACTCACCGGCCAGCGCCAACGGGGCTTCGCTCAGATGTTGCGGCAGGTGGCTTTCGAGGGCGGTGCCATGCAGGCGCGGCAGGTACAGGCGCACGCAGGTGCCTTGGCCGGGTTCGCTTTGAATCGTCACGTGGCCACCGGATTGCTGGGCAAACCCATAGATCATCGACAGCCCAAGGCCTGTGCCCTGGCCGATAGGCTTGGTGGTGAAAAACGGGTCGAACGCCTTGGCCAGGATCTTCGGTGCCATGCCGGTGCCGTTGTCACACACGCCCAGCATCACGTAGTCGCCGGCCTTCACCGGTTCGAGGGTGGTGATATCGCTGCCATCGAGGTAGCTGTTGGCGGTTTCGATCAGCAATTCGCCGCCGTCGGGCATCGCGTCGCGCGCGTTGATCACCAGGTTGAGCAGGGCGTTTTCCAACTGGCTGGCATCGGTATTCACGGGCCAGATATCGCGGCCCAGTTGCACCTTGAGCGTGATATGCGCGCCCTTGGTTCGCCGGAACAAATCTTCCAGGGACACCACCAGCTGGTTCGGATCAAGCGGGCGGCGGTCCAGCGATTGGCGGCGGGAGAACGCCAGCAGCCGATGGGTGAGGGCGGCCGCGCGATGGGCGGAAGACACCGCGGCGTCGGTAAAGCGGCCGATTTCGTCGCTGCGCCCGGCACTGATATAGCGCTGCATCAGGTCCAGGCTGCCGATAATCCCGGTCAGCATATTGTTGAAATCATGGGCAATGCCGCCGGTAAGCTGGCCCACGGCTTCCATTTTCTGCGCATGACGCAGCGCATCTTCGGCGCGCTCGCGTTCAAACATTTCGTTTTGCAAGCGCTGGTTGGCCTCCGCCAGCGCCTGTGTGCGCTGGGCGACGCGCTCTTCCAGGTTCTCGTTGAGGTGCCGCAAGGCCTCTTCGGTGAGTTTGCGTTCGGTCTCATCGATGACAAAGATATAGAAACCGTTCACCGAGCCGTCATTGCTGAAGCGTGGCAGGTACTTCATCAACGCGTGGCGCGGCCGGCCGTCGTGATGCGGCGTAACGGTCATGAAGCTGCAGGCCTTGCCCTTGAGCGCGGCAGCGATCTTGTCTTCGCGACCGGCATACAACTCGTCGCCGATCACCTCACGGATGGTTTTGCCGTACAGCTCCTGGGGCGTCATGCCATACCAGTCCAGGTAGGCGCTGTTGTTCAGGCGAAAGCGCTGTTCGTGGTCGACGTAGCCAATCAGCACCGGCATGGCGTTAATGATCAATTGCAGCTCGGTCTGGCTTTGGCGCAGCGCGTGCTCGGTGTGTTTGCGTTCGGTCAGGTCCAGCGCGGCGCCAAGGAAGCGTGCCGGGCGGCCTTGCGGGTCTTTGTAGCAGCGACCACGGGCGAACACCCAGCGCACCTGGCCATCGGCTTGCAGCAAGCGGTATTCCTCGGCGTATTCGGTGCCGAAAGTGATGCAGTGCTTGATGCTGCGCGCCACCATGCCGCGGTCTTCGGGATGGACGCCTTGCAGGTAGTCGCTGATGGGCAGCAGGCCGGCGTCACTCGGGTCGACGCCATGCAAATAGGCGAAGTGGGCGTCGGCGATAAAGCGGTCTTCGCCGATGTCCCAATCCCACGTACCTACCGCATCGGTGGCGGCCAGCGCCAATTGCAGACGTTGTTCGGTGCTGTGCTGGGCCTTGAGGCTGTCATCGGAGCGCTGTTGCAGTTCGATGGCTTTGCTGCGGCGCTCGTTGGTTTCGATGGCGGTGACTAGAATACCGGCGACGGCGCCGCTTTCGTCGCGGACCGGGCTGTAGGTCAGGTCGAGCCAGATTTCGGTGTCGCGGTGGTTGCGTTGCAGGACGAAGCGCTGTTCGGTGAACGTGCGCACCTGGCCGGTGAGGACGGCGTCGTAGATCGGGGCGGTGAAGCTCGCCAGCTCCGGCCAGGTCTCATGCGCGGGTTGGCCCATGGCGCCGGGGTGTTTGTTGCCCGCGAGCGCGGCGAAGCCGTCGTTGTAGAGCTGCGTGAGCTGGCTGCCCCACAGCAGGAGCATCGGCATCGGCGAGTGGACCACGATATCGACGGCTGTGCGCAGGCTTTGCGGCCAGTCATCGGCCTCACCGAGGGGGCTTTGCGCCCAGTCCAGCCGCGCAATCAATGCAACGGCTTCGCTTCCGGTGGATGTTACTTTCATGAAAAAGCCCTAAACCCGACACTTTGAAATACGACAAAGCCGATTATCCCGCGACACGGGAACGGCTGACTACCCCTCGAAAAATAGCATGCATTGGGGTTTTGTCTTCAAATGAGTGCTTACAGGCTGAAACCTTTCATCCTTGTGCCAGCTCCGGGCGGTCACGAAACTGTGCCAGTGCCTCCGGGTTCGCCAACGCGTCAGTGTTTTTTACCGGCTCACCGTGCACCACGTTGCGCACCGCCAGTTCGACGATCTTGCCGCTGATGGTGCGCGGGATATCGCTGACGGCGAGGATCTTCGCCGGCACATGGCGCGGCGTGGTGTTGGCGCGAATCACCTGGCGAATCTGTTGCTCCAGGGCTTCATCCAGTTCAATGCCGTCATTGAGGCGCACAAACAGCACCACCCGCACATCGTCCTGCCAGCGTTGGCCGATGGCCAGGCTTTCCAGGACCTGCGGGACCTTTTCCACCTGGCGATAAATTTCCGCCGTGCCGATGCGCACGCCACCCGGGTTGAGCACCGCATCGGAGCGACCATGGATCAACAGGCTGCCATTGGGGCACTGTTCGGCGTAGTCGCCCTGGGCCCATACACCGGGAAACTGGCTGAAATACGACGCGCGCAGTTTCTGCTGATCCGGGTCATTCCAGAGCCCGATCGGCATCGCCGGAAAATGCCGAGTGCAGACCAATTCGCCTTTTTCCCCGATCAATGGCTGGCCCTGGTCGTCCCACACTTCGATAGCCATTGCCAGGCTCTTGCACTGCATTTCACCGCGCCGTACCGGTAGCACCGGGTTGCCGATGACAAAGCAGGAGACGATATCGGTGCCGCCCGACATCGACGACAGGCACAGCTCGCCTTTGATTTCGCGGTACACGTAGTCGTAGCTCTGCGGCGACAGCGGCGAGCCAGTCGAAATCAGCCCTTTGAGGCTGCTCAAATCATGACTCAGGCGCGGTTGCAGGCCGGCTTTTTCCAGCGTGGCGAGGAATTTCGGGCTGGTGCCGAATACGCTGATTTTCTCGGCATCGATCAGGTCGATCAGCCGTTCGGGGCCCGGGTGAAAGGGCGAACCGTCATACAGCACGGCCGTCGCGCCGAGGGCCAGCACCGACACCAGCCAGTTCCACATCATCCAGCCGCACGTGGTGTAGTAAAAGAGGCAGTCAGCCCGCGACAGGTCGGCATGCAGACCGTGTTCCTTGAGGTGCGTGAGCAGCACGCCGCCGGTGCCGTGGATGATGCACTTGGGCACGCCGGTGGTGCCGCTGGAATAGAGGATGTACAGCGGGTGATTGAACGGCACGGCGACAAACTCAGGTTCGCCGCCGGGTTGGTAGAAGTCGCTCCACAGCGCGACCCTGGCCTGGGTCTGATAGTCCTCGACTGTCGCCTGCGGGCGGGCATACGGCACGATGATCAACTGTTGCAGGGAGGGCAGGCGCGCAAGGATTTCATTCAGCTTGGTGCTTTGGTCAATGGTCTTGCCGGCGTAGCGATAACCCGCGCAGGTGATCAGCACCTTGGGTTCGATCTGGCCGAAACGGTCGATCACGCCTTGGGTGCCGAAGTCCGGCGATGAACAGGACCAGATCGCACCGAGGCTGGTGGTGGCGAGCATGCCGACCAGGGTTTGCCAGGTGTTGGGCATGCACGCGGCCACGCGGTCGCCCACGCCGACACCCGCTGCGCGCAGGCTGTTTTGCAGGCCGGCGACGTGGGCAGCCAGTTCGGCGTAGGTCAGTTGTTCGCGCTGGCCGTCTTCGCTGATAGCGACCACTGCCGGGTGATCATCGCGACGGCGCAGCAAGTGTTCGGCAAAGTTCAGTGTCGCGTCGGGGAACCACTGGGCGCTGGGCATTTCACGGTCTTCGATCAGCGTCACCGAGGGCGGGCTGCGAAATTGCACGTCAAAGAACGCGACAATGGCCTGCCAGAAGTCGGGGCGCTGGTCGATGCTCCACTGGTGCAGGGCCGGGTAGTCCGGCAACTGAACGCTGTAGCGGCCGTTGATGAAGCGTCGGAACTGGTCCATCCGCGTGTTGGCGATGCGTTCGGGGGAGGGTTGCCAGAGGATCTCGGACATTGCGCAATCTCTTGTTCTTAGATGAAATCTACCCAACAACACTGAGCCAATGTGGGAGCGGGCTTGCTCGCGAATGCGGTGGGTCAGTTACAAACTTGCTGGCTGACACTCCGCCTTCGCGAGCAAGCCCGCTCCCACATTTTAAAACTCCTGCGTTTGAAATAGCGGGGGTTTACTGCGCCAGCCAGCCGCCATCGATATTCCACGCCGCGCCGCGCACCTGGGCGCCGGCCTCACTGCACAGAAACAACACCAACTCACCCAGCTGCGGCGGCGTCACGAACTCCAGCGACGGCTGTTTCTCCGCGAGCAAATCATGCTGCGCCTGCTGTGGATCAACACCGTTGGCCGCACGGTCATCAATCTGCTTCTGCACCAGCGGCGTCAGCACCCACCCAGGGCAAATGGCGTTGCAGGTGACGTTGGTGGTGGCGGTCTCCAGGCCCACCACTTTGGTCAGGCCGATCACGCCATGCTTGGCCGCCACATACGCGGCCTTGCCCACCGAACCGACCAGGCCATGCACCGAGGCGATATTGACGATACGCCCCCAGCCTTTGGCTTTCATGCCCGGCAGGCTCAAGCGCGTGCTGTGGAATACCGACGACAGGTTGATCGCGATGATCGAATCCCAGCGTTCCACCGGGAAATCCTCCACCGCCGACACATGCTGAATGCCGGCGTTATTGACCAATATATCCACGCCACCGAACTCGCGCTCGGCATAGGCCAGCATGTCGGCGATCTGCGCCGGGTCGCTGACGTCTGCCGGGTGATGGCCGACTTTGCCGCCGAACGCCTGCACCTGGGTGATCACCGCGCTGGCGTCGCCGAAGCCGTTGAGAATCAGGTTGGCGCCGGCCTTGGCCAGGCTCAGCGCTATGCCCAAGCCGATGCCGCTGGTGGAGCCGGTGACCAGGGCGGTCTTGCCGTTCAAGTTCGTCATGTAAACCTCACACAATGCCGGTGGCGTAGAAAGTACCGATCACCACGAACACCGCGAGGGTCTTGATAATCGTGATGCCGAAAATATCCTTGTAGGCTTCGCGGTGGGTCAGGCCGGTCACCGCCAGCAGCGTAATCACCGCGCCGTTGTGGGGCAGGGTGTCCATGCCGCCGCTGGCCATGGCCGCGACCCGGTGCAGCACTTCAAGAGGGATATTGGCCGCATGGGCCGCCGAAATAAAGCTCTCGGACATCGCCGCCAGGGCGATGCTCATGCCGCCCGAGGCGGAACCGGTGATACCGGCCAGCAGGGTCACGGTGATCGCTTCGTTGACCAGCGGATTGGGGATGCCCTTGAGCCAGTCCGCCAGCACCAGAAAGCCCGGCAGCGAGGCGATGACCGCACCAAAGCCATATTCCGACGCGGTGTTCATCGCCGCCAGCAGCGCACCGCTTACCGCGCTTTTACTGCCTTCGGCGAGCTTGTCGCGAATCGCCGACCAGCCGAACACCAGCACCATGACGATACCCACCAGCAACGCCGCCTGCACCGCCCAGATCGCCGTGAGCTTGGCGATCTCGGTGGTCACCGGCGCGCTCATGCCCGGCAAGCTCAGGCTGTGGGTCTTGCCATACCACTGCGGAATCCAGTGGGTGAACAGCAGGTTCATCACGCCCACCAGAATCAGCGGTGACAGTGCGACCCATGGGTTGGGCAAGGTGAGGTTTTCAGCGGTTTCCGGCTCGTTACGCAGCTCGGTGCCATAGCCTTCGCCGGCTCGTTGCGCCTTGTTGCGCTGGCGCGCCAGGTAGAGCATGCCGGTGCAGAACACGAAGAGGGTGCCGATCAAGCCCAGCCACGGCGCAGCCCAGGCGGTGGTATTGAAGAACGTGCTGGGGATGATGTTCTGGATCTGCGGCGTGCCCGGCAGGGCGTCCATGGTGAACGAGAACGCGCCGAGGGCGATGGTCGCGGGGATCAGGCGCTTGGGGATATTGCTCTGGCGGAACATCTCCGCTGCGAACGGGTAAACCGCAAACACCACCACAAACAAGGACACGCCGCCGTAGGTGAGCAGGGCGCAGACCAACACGATCACCAGCATCGCCTGGCGTGTGCCGAGCAAACGGATCGCGGCGGCAACAATCGAGCGCGAAAAGCCCGACAGCTCGATCAGCTTGCCGAACACCGCGCCGAGCAGGAACACCGGGAAATACAGTTTGATAAAACCGACCATTTTCTCCATGAACACCCCGGTAAAGGCAGGGGCGACGGCGGACGGGTCGGTGAGCAGCACGGCGCCGAGGGCGGCGATGGGGGCAAACAGGATGACGCTGTAGCCACGGTAGGCCGCCAGCATCAGCAGCGCGAGGGCTGCCAGGGCAATGATCACACTCATGGTGTGTCTCCAAATCGGATTGTTATTGTTGTGGGGTGGTGCTTTGGAGAGGGGCTATAGCGAGATGTGTGCCAACACGTTAACGCGTTGAAATATAAGAATATTATTTGATTTTAGATCGGCGGGTCAGAATTTTGTCTCTATCTAGAGACAGGTGAAGACCCAATGTGGGAGCGGGCTTGCTCGCGAAAGCGGTGTGTCAGTGCTAGATGTGCTGGCTGAAGTACCGCATTCGCGAGCAAGCCCGCTCCCACATTAGGTTGTCTTCATATATAGAATTGTTTCTCTGTTCTGAGACTAGGCGATGCCAAGGGCAACCATTTTCTTGTACAGGGTCGACCTACCCAGCCCCAACCGCTTGGCCGCGTCCACCACATTGCCTTCACAGGCCTTCAGCGCCGCTGCAATCAGCTGCCGATCAAACCGCTCCCGCGCCGCCGCAAACGTCTCGCCCTCGAGCGTTTCCACCGCGTCACGCTGCACCGGGCTAAACGTCCCAATCGCCGCGCGAATCTCCCTGGCATCCAGCACCAGGTCATCACTCAACAACGCTGCGCGTTCCAGCACATTGCGCAACTCACGGATATTCCCCGGCCACGCATGTTGCGCCAACAGCGCGAGGGCCTCGCGGTCCAGTTCGTGCTGGCTGCGCAGCTCTTCAAGAATCGCCTCGCTCAACGCCGGAATATCATCCAGTCGCTCCCTCAAGGGCGGCACCTGGATCGGCAGCACATTCAGCCGGTAATACAAATCCGCACGGAACTCACCGCGCTTGATCGCCGCCTCCAGGTCCATGGACGTGGCGGCAATCACCCGCACATCGCTATGCAGCATGTCGTTGGAGCCTACCGCTTCGTATTCCTTCTCCTGCAACACCCGCAGCAGTTTGCTTTGCAGCGGCAGCGGCATATCACCGATTTCATCGAGAAACAGCGTGCCGCCCTGGGCGATCTGCAACTTACCCGGGCGGCCTTTGCGGTCGGCTCCGGTAAACGCGCCCGGCGCGGTGCCGAAAAACTCGGCTTCGAGCAGGTCATGGGGAATCGCGGCGCTGTTGATACTGACGAAGGCTTTGTGCGCACGCGGCGAGGCGCCATGGATCGCCTGGGCCAGCAGCTCTTTGCCGGTGCCGGTTTCGCCCAGCAGCAACACCGGTGACTCGGCGCTCGCACTGCGCCGCGCTCGGCGTTTGACTTCCAGGCTGGCCGCGCTGGTGCCGATGAAGTGCGCGAAGTTGTATTTGCTCTGCCGCGAACGCAGCAACGAACGCGTGGAAGCAAGCTCCTGCTGCATGCTGAGGTAGCGCTCGATCAGTGGCGACAGGTTGCGCAGCTCATCAAACAACGCAAACCCAATTGCACCAATCACCGCGCCGGCATCGTCGTGAATCGGCAGGCGCATCACCACCAGCGGGCCCTTGGGCGTGTCCTGGATATCCAGCAAAATCGGCTGATCGTTGCGCACGACCTGGCGCAACAAACTGTTGGCGATCACCTGCTCACAAGGCTGGCCGATGGCATCGTCGGCGCTTTTAAGCCCGAAACGCTTGGCGTAGCGCTCGTTCATCCACACGATATTCGCGTCACGGTCGACAATCACCGTGCCTTCGCTGGACTGCTCGATAATCTCGAACAGCGACTGGATAGCCAGGCCGCGAACCCGTTGGTAATCCTTGAGGCTTTCGTTGCTATTCATGCACCCGCCGCCAACACAAAATATGAAGAGGGCCGCGCTCCTACAAGGGAATATGCGCTGCCGCCAGAAGCTCTTTGGTGTACGCGTGCTGCGGCGCTTCGAACACATCATGGCTCGCGCCGCGCTCCACCACCTTGCCATCCTTGATCACGATCATGTCGTGGGCCATGGCGCGTACTACCGCCAGGTCATGGCTGATAAACAGGTAGGTCAGGCCGTATTTCTCCTGCAGTTCGCGCAGTAACGCCACGACCTGCTTTTGCACTGTGCGGTCGAGGGCGGACGTGGGTTCGTCCAGCAGCATCAGCGCCGGCTTGAGCACCAAGGCGCGGGCGATGGCGATGCGTTGGCGTTGGCCGCCGGAAAACTCATGGGGGTAACGATGACGGCTGGCGGGGTCGAGGCCCACATCCTTGAGCACCTGGATCACCTGCGCATCGCGGTCGGCCAGGCTGCACGGCGCGTGCACTTCCAGGCCTTCGCTGATGATCTGCTGCACCGACATACGCGGGCTGAGGCTGCCGAACGGGTCCTGGAACACCACCTGCATCTGCTTGCGCCACGGGCGCATTTGCTGGTTGTTCAGGGGGTCGAGGGCTTCGCCCTGGAAGCGGATGTTGCCGGTGGAATCGAGCAAACGCAGGATCGCCTGGCCCAGGGTCGACTTGCCTGAACCGGACTCGCCGACAATCCCCAGCGTCTTGCCGCGCTGCACGCTGAGGCTGATGCCGTCGACTGCGCGCAGGTAAGTTTTGCGCCGGAACAGCCCGCCGCCGAGGGGGAATTGCACGGTCAGGTTGTCGACCTGCAACACCGTCTCGCGTTCGTCGTTGCACAGCGCGCTGCCGGCAGGCTCGGCATCCAGCAGCAGGCGGCTGTAAGGATGCTGCGGTGCGTTGAACAGCGTCTGGCAGTCGGCCTGCTCGACAATCTCACCGGCGCGCATCACGCACACGCGTTGGGCAATGCTGCGCACCAGGTTGAGGTCATGGCTGATCAGCAGCAGCGACATGCCCAACCGTTGTTGCAGGGACTTGAGCAGCAGCAGGATCTTGCGCTGCACGGTCACGTCCAGCGCGGTGGTGGGTTCGTCGGCGATCAGCAGTTCCGGCTCGCAGGCCAGAGCCATGGCGATCATCACACGCTGGCGCTGGCCGCCGGACAGTTGATGCGGATAGGCCTTGAGGCGCTCCTGGGGTTTCTGGATGCCCACCAGTTCAAGCAGTTCGAGGATGCGCGCCTGCGCCGCCTTGCCGCCCAGGCCCTTGTGCAACAGCAGGGTTTCGCCGATTTGCTTTTCGATGCTGTGCAACGGGTTGAGGGAGGTCATTGGCTCCTGGAAGATCATCGCAATGCGGTTGCCGCGCAGCTTTTGCAACGTGCTCGCCGACGCGCCGATCAACTCCTGGCCGCGGTACTTCACCGAGCCGGTGGTTTCGGTGCCGGCTTCGGGCAGCAGTTGCAAAATCGAATGGGCTGTCACCGACTTGCCCGAGCCCGACTCGCCCACCAGTGCCAGGCACTCGCCGGGGCGGACATCCAGGCACAATTTGCTCACCACGGTCTGGCCGCTGAAGGCGACGCTGAGGTCGCGGATTTCGATCAGGTTCATCTGCAGTCACTCATGAACGTGGGTCGAAGGCATCACGTAATGCCTCGCCAATAAAGACCAGCAGCGACAGGATCAGCGCCAGGGTGAAAAACGCCGTCAGGCCCAGCCACGGCGCTTGCAGGTTTTGCTTGCCCTGGGCAATCAGCTCGCCCAGCGACGCGCTGCCCGCCGGCATGCCGAAGCCGAGGAAATCCAAGGCGCTCAAGGTAGAAATCGCCCCGGTCAAAATAAACGGCAGGTAACTCAGGGTGGCGGTCATGGCATTCGGCAGGATATGCCGGCGAATGATCTTGCCGTCGCCCAGGCCCAATGCGCGGGCGGCCTTGACGTATTCCAGGTTGCGCCCGCGCAGGAACTCGGCGCGCACCACGTCCACCAGGGCCAGCCAGGAAAACAGCGCCATGATCCCCAGCAGCCACCAGAAATTCGGCTCGACAAAGCCCGACAGAATGATCAGCAGGTAGAGCACCGGCAATCCGGACCAGACCTCCAATATGCGCTGGCCAAGCAGATCCACCCAGCCGCCGTAGTAACCCTGCAAGGCACCGGCGGCAATGCCGATGGCGGCGCTGATTGCCGTCAACGCCAGTGCAAACAGGATCGACACCCGTGCACCAAAGATCACCCGCGCCAGCACATCGCGCGACTGATCGTCGGTGCCCAGCCAGTTCACCGCCGAGGGTGGGCTGGGGGCAGGGCGGGTCAGTTCGTAGTTGGGCGTGTCATCGCTGAACGGGATCGGCGGGAACAGCATCCAGCCACCGTCCTGCTTGATCAGCTTTTGCACGTAGTCACTGCGGTAGTCGGCCTGGAACGGCAACTGGCCGCCGAACTGCTGTTCGGTGTAGCGCTTGAACACCGGAAAATACAGCTCGTTCTTGAAGCTGAGCACCAGCGGTTTGTCATTGGCGATCAATTCGCCGCCCAGGGTCAGGATAAACAGGCCGATAAACAGCCACAGCGACCACCAGCCGCGCCGGTTTTTCTTGAACCGCTCAAAACGCCGACGCGCCACCGGGGATAAATTAAGCATCAGGCGTTCCTCGCGGCGAAGTCGATACGCGGGTCCACCAGGGTGTAGCAGAGGTCACCGATGAGTTTTATCAAGAGCCCGAACAAGGTGAAGATAAACAGCGAGCCGAACACCACCGGGTAGTCACGGGACACGGCGGCCTCGTAGCTCATGCGGCCCAGGCCATCGAGGGAGAAGATCACTTCGATGAGCAGGGAACCGGCGAAAAACACGCTGATAAAGGCCTGGGGAATCCCCGAGATCACCAGCAGCATCGCGTTGCGGAACACATGGCCGTAGAGCACGCGTCGTTCGCTCAAGCCTTTGGCGCGGGCCGTGACCACATACTGGCGGGTGATTTCATTCAAGAATGAGTTCTTGGTGAGGATTGTCAGTGTGGCAAACCCGCCGATCACCAGCGCCGTGACCGGCAACACCAAGTGCCAGAAGTAGTCGGCGATCTTGCCGACGGTGCTGAGTTCATCGAAGTTCTCCGACACCAGCCCGCGCACCGGGAACCAGTTCAGCGACGTGCCACCAGCGAACAGCACAATCAGGAACATTGCAAACAGGAACGCCGGCATCGCGTAGCCGATGACGATGGCGGTGCTGCTCCACACGTCAAAGCTGCTGCCATGGCGCACGGCTTTGCGAATGCCCAGGGGGATCGACACCAGGTAGGTAATCAAGGTGGCCCATAAACCCAGGGAAATGGTCACCGGCATTTTTTCCAGGATCAGGTCGATCACGGTTTTGCCGCGGAAGAAGCTGTTGCCGAAGTCCAGTTGGGCGTAGTTCTTCAGCATCAACCACAGGCGTTCCGGGGCGGGCTTGTCGAAGCCGTATTGTTTTTCAATGTCCTTGATCAGTTTGGGGTCGAGGCCACGGCTGGCGCGTGAGCCGCTGATGCTTTCGCCGGAAGAACCGCCGATGCCGCCCCCGCCGATCCCTTGCAAGTGCGCGATAGCCTGTTCGACCGGCCCGCCGGGCGCGGCCTGTACGATCACGAAGTTCACCAGCAGGATGATCACCAGCGTCGGGATGATCAGCAGCAGGCGCCGCACGATATAGGCAAACATCAGCGTGTACCTGCGCGTTTTTTCAACTCGGCGTCCATTTGCTCATTCGTCAGTGGCGTGGGGCTGATTTCCCACCAGGTTTCCAGCGCTTCGTCGTTTTTGGCCGCGATGGCCGGGCGCCCGAAGCGGTTCCACCACGCGGCGGAGGTGCCGGGCGGGTAGTAATTCGGAATCCACAGGTAGCTCCATTGCAGCACACGGTCCAGGGCGTGGGCGTAGGTGAGCATCTGGGCGTGGGTGTTGGCCTTGACCAGGCCGTTGATCAGGGTGTCGACGGCCGGGTCTTTCAACACCATGTAGTTATTGGCGCCGGGGTCGTAGGCTGCCTGGGAGCCGAAGTAGTTATACAGCTCCATCCCGGGTGAGGTGGTCACCGGGAAGCCAATCACGATCATGTCGTAATCGCGCGCCATCATGCGGTTGACGTATTGCGAGGAGTCGATGCGGCGGATATTCAGGGTGATGCCGATCTGCGCGAGGTTGCGTTTGTACGGCAGCAACAGACGTTCCAGGCCCGGCTGGGCATTGAGGAAAGTGAATTCCAGCGGTTCGCCTTGGGCATTCACCAGCTTGTCGCCGTCCGGTGTCCAGCCGGCTTCTTCCAACAAGGCCAGGGCTTGTAACTGCTTGTCGCGGATCATGCCGCTGCCGTCGGTGATCGGCGCCTTGAAGACCTGGGTGAAGGCTTCGTCTGGAATCTGCCCGCGCAGGGGTTCGAGAATCGCCAGCTCTTCTTTGGTCGGCAATTGGCTCGCCGCCAGCTCGCTATTGGAGAAGTAGCTCTGCTGGCGGATGTACATATTGCGCATCATCTGGCGGTTGGCCCATTCGAAGTCCCACAGCATTGCCAGCGCCTGACGTACACGGCGGTCCTTGAACATCGGCTTTTGCACGTTGAACACATAGCCCTGGGCCGGTTGCGGCATCTCTTTGGCCAAGTGCGCGCGTTGCAGGCGGCCGTCGTCGAGGGCCGGGCCGTTGTAACCGATGGAATAACCGGTGGCGGAGAACTCGCGGTTGAAGTCGTAGGCGCCGCCGCGCAGCACCTGGCGGGCCACTTCGGTGTCGCCGAAATACTCCAGGCTCAGGTGATTGAAGTTGTACAGGCCACGGCTGACGGGCAAGTCCTTGCCCCACCAGTCCGGGTCGCGAGTAAACGTGATGGTGCTGCCGGAGTCGATCTTGCTGATTTTGTACGGGCCGCTGCCCAGCGGGGCTTCATAGCCGCCGCCATTGGCGAAATCGCGGGTTTTCCACCAGTGTTCGGGGAATACCGGCAAGGTGGCGATATCCAGGGGCAGGGTGCGGTTTTCATTGCTGGAAAAGTCAAAACGCACCTGGCGCTCGCCTTCGACTTCGACGTGCTTGACGTCGGCGAACAGGGTGCGAAAACGCAGGCTGCCTTGGGTCATCAGCAGGTCGAAGCTGTAGCGCACATCTTCGGCGGTGATCGGCTTGCCGTCGGCAAAACGCGCCTTGGGGTTGAGGTAGAAACGCAACGACAGGCCGTCGTCCGAGCGTTCCATCTTTTCTGCAACCAGGCCGTAAACCGTGTAGGGCTCATCCAGCGAACGCTGGGCCAGCGGGGCGTACAGCCA
Source organism: Pseudomonas sp. O39 (assembly GCF_045447295.1). Classification (NCBI taxonomy): domain Bacteria; kingdom Pseudomonadati; phylum Pseudomonadota; class Gammaproteobacteria; order Pseudomonadales; family Pseudomonadaceae; genus Pseudomonas; species Pseudomonas sp. O39. Next base: position 20,572 of record NZ_JBJGXV010000020.1, on the reverse strand, counting down.
GCCGTCGACCTGGGAGACGCCGATGCCTTTGTCGATATACGGCAACACATGGTCGAAACGCCCGATCTCGATGGCCGAGCGGCGCAGGCTGCCGCCTTTGGGGGCGTTAGGGTTGGCGTAGTCGAAATGGGTGAAACCGGCAGGGTATTTGGCGGGTTCACCGTATACGGTCAAGTAAGTTTGCGGGGCCGCAATCGCGGCGGTGCTGGCCATTAGAAGGGCCAGGGCAGTGCCGAAGAGTTTTAGGGAAAAAGCCAATCGCATTATCAGCCTTGAACGCCAGGTGAAGAAGAATAGGGACGGGTACGTTAACGGCTTAAGCGTCGCCCGTCACCCCATGCACAACGGCCCGCCAAAAGGCGGGCCGTTGTTTATAGCAGCAGCGCAGACTGGATCAGTCCTGGCGGCTGGTGACTTCCAGCAGGTGGTAACCGAACTGGGTTTTCACCGGGCCTTGCACGGTGTTGACCGGGGCGCTGAAGACGACGGTGTCGAACTCTTTAACCATTTGGCCTGGGCCGAACGAGCCCAGGTTGCCGCCGTCGCGGCTGGATGGGCAGCTGGAGTTGGCTTTGGCGATTTCTGCGAAATCGGCGCCGCCTTCGATCTGGGCTTTGAGTTCGTTGCACTTGTCTTCAGTGGAAACGAGGATGTGACGGGCGGTAGCTTTGGCCATGGGGAGTAACTCCTTGATGTAAAAAGGGTGAGCCTACCGGATTGAGGCGTTTATTTCTTGGCAAAGTTCCAATGTTTTGTTGGGTGGGTGGTTGGCTGGTTGGTTGGGTACATATCCGTTGCTGCGGTAACGGCGGCTTAGGGTTCCGCCCTTACGGCGGGTCACTTTTTTACAAAGCGCCTAAAAAAGTAACCAAAAAACGCTTTGCCCCACCACTCGGTGCCTCGCCTGGGCTCGGCATGCCCGCACTCCGGCTTGAATCCGTGGGCCGCCGCAATGGGCCATCCTTGGCCCAGTGCGGCTAACCCGGCGTCCTGCCGGGTTACCCACGGATTCAAGCCTGCGTTCGGCCATCGTGGTTAATGGGGCCTGTCAGATCAAGATCAACAGCAGATCAACAGCAGAGCACGGCGGCCTGGTAGCCGACCTGAGTGGTAGAAGCGAAGGCAGGGCAAAAGCACGGCAGAAGCAGAACTGCTTTTCTGTGGGAGCTGGCTTGCCTGCGATGCAGGCACCTCGGTACATCAGGCATACCCAATTGATGCCATCGCAGCGGTTCGGCGGTCCGACAAGCCAGCTCCCACATTGACCGAGTGCAGCCTGAAGAACAGCACACCTTCTGCCTGATGTACTGAGTTCAAAATGTGATTAACAGGGCCTGTCAGATCAAAATCAAAAGCAGAGCACGGCGGCCTGGTAGCCGACCTGAGTGGTAGAAGCGAAAGCAGGGCAAAACAGGGCAAAAACAGGGCTGCTTTTCTGTGGGAGCTGGCTTGCCTGCGATGCAGGCACCTCGGTGTATCAGGCATAAACAGTTGATGCCATCGCAGACAAGCCAGCTCCCACATTGACCGAGTGCAGCCTGAAGAACAGCACACCTTCTGCCTGATGTACTGAGTTCAAAATGTGATTAACAGGGCCTGTCAGATCAAAATCAAAAGCAGAGCACGGCGGCCTGGTAGCCGACTTGAGTGGTAGAAGCGAAAGCAGAGCAAAACAGGGCAGAGCGACACTACTGCTACCTGATGTAATGAGATCCAAACGTGGGAGCGGCGGTGCGACGATTCGACTTGCTCGCGAATGCGGTGGGTCAGTCAGCTTATTTGTAACTGACCCACCGCTTTCGCGAGCAAGCCCGCTCCCACAATTTGACCGAGATCTGCTTCAGTAGCCAGGGCGGCTGTGAGGCCGTCGTGCTCGGCTTTTGATTTGTTTTTGATTTTAGTTTTAGGCGGCCCGCGCCGTAAGGGCGGAACCCCTATCAGCCATCACCCAAATAATGGATAGGCCCAAGGTCACCCGCCAACACCGGCGGGCACCAAAAACGCCGCCTCCAACAACTGCCGTGTGTAAGCATGCTGGGGGTCAGCAAAAATCGCCGATGCCTCTCCCTGTTCCACCACCTGTCCATGCTTGACCACCATCAGTTGGTGACTCAGGGCCTTCACCACCGCCAAGTCATGGCTGATAAACAGATACGTCAGGTTGTACTTGGCCTGCAAACTGCGCAGCAACTCCACCACCTGGCGCTGCACCGTGCGATCCAGTGCTGACGTCGGTTCATCCAGCAAAATCAGGCGTGGCTTGAGTACCAACGCGCGGGCGATGGCGATGCGTTGCCGTTGGCCGCCGGAGAACTCGTGCGGGTAGCGATGCCGCGCGTCCGGGTCCAGGCCGACCTCCTTGAGCGCCGCAATAATCGCCGCTTCCTGCTCCACCGGCGTACCCATCTTGTGAATGCGCAAACCTTCGCCAACAATCTCGCTGACGCTCATGCGCGGGCTCAAGCTGCCGAACGGGTCCTGAAACACCACCTGCATTTCCCGACGCAACGGGCGCACCTGTTGCTGGGTAAGCCGGTCCAGTTGCTGGCCCTCAAAGCGAATCCCGCCTGTGCTTGCGATCAAGCGCAAAATCGCCAGGCCCAGGGTGGATTTACCCGAGCCGCTTTCGCCGACAATGCCCAGGGTCTGGCCCTGGGGCAGGCTGAAATTGATGCCGTCCACCGCCTTGACGTAATCGACGGTGTTACGCAAAAAGCCTTTCTTGATCGGAAACCACACCTTCAGGTCATCGACTTCCAGCAGCGGCGGCCCCACCTCATTGGTGGCCGGCCCGCCGCTGGGCTCCGCCGCCAACAGCTCCTGGGTATAAGGATGCTGCGGCGACTGGAACAGCGTCTCGCACTCCGCCTGTTCAACGATGCAGCCCTGTTGCATCACGCATACACGGTGGGCGATGCGTCGCACCAGGTTCAGGTCGTGGCTGATCAGCAGCAACGCCATGCCCAGCCGTGCCTGCAACTCTTTGAGCAGTTCGAGAATCTTCAGCTGCACCGTCACGTCGAGGGCCGTGGTCGGCTCGTCGGCGATCAGCAACTCGGGTTCGTTGGCCAATGCCATGGCGATCATCACCCGCTGGCGCTGGCCGCCGGACAGTTCGTGGGGCAGGGCCTTGAGGCGTTTGTGCGGTTCGGGAATACCCACCAGCTCCAGCAATTCCAGGGTGCGTTGGGTCGCGACCTTGCCCGTGAGCCCCTTGTGCAGGCCGAGCACTTCGTTGATCTGCTTCTCGATGCAGTGCAGCGGGTTCAACGAGGTCATCGGCTCCTGGAAAATCATCGCAATGCGGTTACCGCGAATATGCCGGATGGTTTTTTCTTTGAGCGTCAGCAGGTCTTGCCCGGAATAGTTGATGGTGCCGGCCGGGTGCCCTGCCAGCGGGTAAGGCAGCAGGCGCAGGATCGAGTGGGCGGTCACCGACTTGCCCGAGCCGCTTTCGCCGACCAGGGCCAGGGTTTCGCCGCGCTTGATATCGAAGCTGACGTTGTTGACCACGCGGTGGTGATGGTCGCCGGTGACGAACTCGACGCAGAGGTCGCGGACTTCGATCAGATTGTCCTGATTCATCTCATTTCCTCGGGTCGAAGGCATCGCGCGCGGACTCGCCGATAAACACCAGCAAACTCAGCATGATCGCCAGCACGGCAAAGGCACTCATGCCCAGCCACGGCGCTTGCAGGTTGGATTTACCCTGGGCCACCAGTTCACCCAACGACGGTGAGCCGGCCGGCAGGCCGAAGCCGAGAAAGTCCAGGGCGGTGAGGGTGCCAATGGCGCCAGTGAGGATGAACGGCATAAAGGTCATGGTCGAGACCATCGCATTGGGCAGGATATGCCGGAACATGATTGCGCCGTTCTGCATGCCCAGCGCGCGCGCTGCGCGCACGTATTCAAGGTTGCGCCCGCGCAGGAACTCGGCGCGCACCACGTCCACCAGGCTCATCCAGGAAAACAGCAGCATGATCCCCAGCAGCCACCAAAAATTGGGCTGCACAAAGCTGGCGAGAATGATCAGCAGGTACAGCACCGGCAAACCCGACCAGATCTCCAGGAAGCGCTGCCCGGCCAGGTCGACCCAGCCGCCATAGAAACCCTGCAAGGCCCCGGCGACCACGCCGATGATCGAGCTGAGCACCGTCAGCGTGAGGGCAAACAGCACTGACACACGAAACCCATAGATCACCCGCGCCAGCACATCACGGCCCTGGTCGTCGGTGCCCAGCAGGTTGACCGAGGAGGGCGGCGCGGGGGCCGGCACCTTCAGGTCGTAGTTGATGCTCTGGTAGCTGAACGGGATCGGCGCCCACAGCGTCCATGCGTCCTTGGCCTTGAGCAGTTCCTGGATATACGGGCTCTTGTAGTTGGCCTCCAACGGGAACTCGCCGCCGAAGGTGGTCTCCGGGTAGCGTTTGAGCGCCGGGAAGTACCAGTCACCGTCGAAGTGCACGGCCAACGGCTTGTCGTTGGCGATCAACTCTGCGCCCAGGCTCAGCACGAACAGGACCAGGAACAGCCACAGCGACCACCAGCCACGTTTATTGGCTTTGAAACGCTCGAATCGGCGGCGATTGAGGGGGGATAGATTCATCTCAATGCTCCCGGCTGGCAAAGTCGATACGCGGATCGACCAAGGTGTAGGTGAGGTCACCGATCAGTTTCACCACCAGCCCCAGCAGGGTGAAGATAAACAGCGTGCCGAACACCACCGGGTAGTCACGGTTGATCGCGGCTTCAAAACTCATCAGGCCCAGGCCGTCGAGAGAGAAGATCACTTCCACCAGCAACGAGCCGGTGAAGAAAATCCCGATAAACGCCGAAGGGAAACCGGCGATGACCAGCAGCATGGCGTTGCGAAACACATGGCCATACAGCACACGGTGGTTGGTCAGGCCCTTGGCTTTGGCGGTGACCACATACTGTTTGTTGATTTCGTCGAGGAAGCTGTTTTTGGTCAGCAGCGTCATCGTCGCGAAGTTGCCGATCACCAGTGCGGTGACGGGCAAGGCCAGGTGCCAGAAGTAATCGAGAATCTTGCCGCCCCAGCTCAGCTCGTCAAAATTATTCGAGGTGAGCCCGCGCAAGGGGAACCAGTCGAGGTAACTGCCGCCGGCAAACACTACGATCAGCAGGATCGCAAACAGGAATGCCGGGATCGCGTAGCCGACGATGATCGCCGAGCTGGTCCACACGTCGAAGTGGCTGCCGTGTCGTGTGGCTTTGGCGATCCCCAGGGGGATCGACACCAGGTACATGATCAGCGTGCTCCATAACCCGAGGGAGATGGACACCGGCATCTTTTCCTTGATCAGGTCGATGACCTTGGCATCGCGAAAGAAGCTGTCGCCGAAATCCAGCCTTGCGTAATTCTTGACCATGATCCACAGGCGTTCCGGCGCCGACTTGTCGAAGCCGTACATCTTCTCGATTTCCTTGATCAGCGCCGGGTCCAGGCCCTGGGCGCCGCGGTAGCTGGAGCCGGCCACCGAGACCTCGGCACCGCCCCCGGCAATGCGGCTGGTGGCGCCGTCAAAGCCTTCGAGCTTGGCGATCATCTGCTCCACCGGGCCACCGGGAGCGGCCTGGATGATGATGAAGTTGATCAGCAAAATCCCGAACAACGTGGGGATGATCAGCAACAGGCGGCGAACAATATAGGCCAGCATTTAATCGCCTCCGCTCGCCGGATCGGCGCTGTGTGGGGTGTCCAGGGTGACGGCCGGTTTGACCTCGGGTTTGGCCCACCAGGTGGCCGTGCCCACGTCGTAGCGTGGCGGGGTCTTGGGGTGGCCGAGGTGGTCCCAGTACGCGACGCGGTAGGTCTTGATGTGCCAGTTGGGAATCACGTAGTAGCCGAACTGCAACACGCGGTCCAGCGCTTTGGCGTGGTCCACCAGGCTTTGGCGTGAGCTGGCGTCGATCAACGCTTCCACCAGTTGGTCGATGACCGGGTCCTTGAGGCCCATGTAGTTGCGACTGCCGGGCTTGTCGGCGCTGGACGACGACCAGAATTCGCGCTGTTCGTTACCCGGTGATGTCGATTGCGGGAAGCTGCCTACCAGCATGTCGAAGTCCCGCGAACGCAGGCGGTTGATGTACTGCGAAACGTCGACGCGGCGAATCACCAGGTTGATGCCAAGGTCGGCCAGGTTGCGCTTGAAGGGTAGCAGTACCCGTTCGAAGTCGGTCTGGGCCAGCAGGAACTCGATGTTCACGGGTTTGCCGGTGGTGTCGACCATCTTGTCGTCGACGATCTTCCAGCCGGCCTCTTGCAACAACTGGTAGGCCTCGCGCTGCTGGTTGCGGATCATGCCGCTGCCGTCGGTTTTGGCAGGCTCAAAGGCCTGGGTAAAGACTTCGGCGGGGAGCTTGTCGCGGAACGGTGCCAGGATTGCCGTTTCATCCGGGCCGGGCAAGCCGGTAGCGGCCATTTCCGAGTTCTCGAAGTAGCTGCGGGTGCGGGTGTAGGCGCCGTTGAACAGCTGTTTGTTGCTCCACTCGAAATCCAGCAACAGGCTGATGGCTTTGCGTACCCGCACATCCTGGAACATCGGTTTGCGCGTGTTGAACACAAAACCCTGCATGCCGGTGGGGTTGCCGTTGGGGATTTCTTCCTTGATCAGTCGCCCCTGGGCAACGGCCGGAATGTTGTAGGCGTTTGCCCAGTTCTTCGCGCTGAACTCCAGCCAGTAGTCGAACTGCCCGGCCTTCAAGGCTTCCAGGGCTACGGTGCCGTCACGGTAATAGTCAGTAATACGGGTGTCGAAGTTGTAGAAACCCTGGGTCATCGGCAAGTCCTTGGCCCAGTAGTCCTTGACGCGCTCGTAGCGCACCATGCGCCCGGGCTTGACCTCGGCGACTTTGTACGGCCCGCTGCCGAGCGGTATTTCCAGGTTGCCCTTGGCAAAGTCGCGGGTCGCCCACCAATGTTTGGGTAATACCGGCAGTTGCCCAAGGATCAGCGGCAATTCGCGGTTATTGGTGCGCTTGAACTTGAACAGCACGCGCAGCGGGTCTTCGGCCACCACTTCGTCGACGTCGGCGTAATAGGTGCGGTAGAGCGGCGAGCCGTCTTTGATCAGCGCCTGGAAGGTGAACACCACGTCTTCGGCGCGGATCGGGTGACCATCGTTAAAGCGCGCTTCGGGGCGCAGGTAGAAGCGTACCCAACTGTTGTCCGGTGCCTTTTCGATCTTGCCGGCCACCAGCCCGTATTCAGTGATGGGCTCGTCCAGGCTTTGCATGGCCAGGGTGTCGTAGATCAGCGGCAGGTTGTCCGCCGGCACGCCCTTGCTGATGTAGGGGTTAAGGCTGTCGAAGCCGCCCATGGCCGACTCGCGGAAGGTACCGCCCTTGGGGGCGTCGGGGTTTACGTAGTCGAAATGTTTAAAGTCGGCGGGGTACTTGGGGGGTTCGTTGTAAAGGGTCAACGCATGTTGCGGCGCGGCGTTGGCCGCGGAGCACAGCAGCAGACTGGTGAGCAATGCGTTGCGCAAAGACATCATTGGGCTTTCTCCGAAGCTTTCAGCCACCATGCGCTCAGGCCCAGGCTGTAGGGCGGCGTGGTGACAAAGGCGAACCGGTTGCGGTACGCCAGGCGATGATAGTTGAGGTACCAGTTGGGGATACTGTAGTGCTGCCACAGCAGCACCCGGTCCAAGGCGCGGCCGGCGGCCAATTGTTCTTCGCGGGTCTGCGCCGCCAGCAGTTGGTCCAGCAGGTGGTCCACCACCGGGTTGGCGATGCCTGCGTAGTTCTTGCTGCCCTTGATCGCTGCCTGGCTGGAGTGGAAGTACTGCCACTGTTCAAGGCCGGGGCTCAAGGTCTGGTTGAGGGTGACCAGGACCATGTCGAAGTCGAACTGATCGAGGCGCTGCTTGTATTGCGCCCGGTCCACGGTACGCAAGCGTGCGTCGATGCCGATGCTGATCAGGTTCTCGACATACGGCTGCAGGATGCGTTCCAGGTTCGGGTTCACCAGCAGGATTTCCAAACGCAGCGGCTGCCCTTTGCTGTCCAGCAGGCGCTGGCCCGACAGTTTCCAGCCGGCCTCGCCGAGCAGGGCCAGGGCGCGGCGCAGGGTGTCGCGCGGAATGCCACGACCGTCGGTCTGCGGCAGACTGAAGGCTTGTGTAAACAGGTTGGCCGGCAATTGGTCGCGGTACGGCGAAAGCATCAGCCACTCGTGACCAACCGGCACGCCGGTCGCGGAAAATTCGCTGTTGGGGTAGTAGCTCACGGAGCGTTTGTAGGCGCTGCTGAACAGGGTACGGTTGGTCCACTCAAAATCGAACATCAGCCCCAGCGCCTCGCGCACCTTGGCCTGGGCGAAGGTCGGGCGTCGGGTGTTCATGAACAGGCCCTGGCTCTGGGTTGGGATCTGGTGGGCAATTTGCGCCTTGATCACATCGCCTCGGTTGACCGCCGGGAAGTTATAGCCTGTGGCCCAGTTCTTGGCCTGGTGTTCGATGTAGATGTCGAATTCGCCGGCCTTGAAGGCTTCAAAGGCCACGTCGCTGTCGCGGTAGAACTCGACTTCGACCTTGTCGTAATTGTAGAAGCCCTGGTTGACCGGCAGGTCTTTGCCCCAGTAATCCTTGACCCGCTCGAACACCAGTTGCCGGCCAGGGGTGACTTTGGTGATGCGATACGGCCCGCTGCCCAGCGGTGGTTCGAACGTGGTGGCCTTGAAATCGCGGTTCTTCCAGTAATGCTGGGGCAATACCGGCAACTCGCCCAGGCGCAGGATCAGCAATGGGTTGCCGGCGCGCTTGAACACGAAACGGATGCGATGACGGTTGAGGATGTCGACCCGCGCCACCTCTTGAAGGTTGGTGCGGTACTGCGGGTGGCCTTCGGTCAATAGCGTGCGATAGGAAAATGCCACGTCATAGGCGGTGATGGGTTTGCCATCGTGGAAGCGCGCTTCCGGGCGCAGGTTGAACACCACCCAACTGCGGTCTTCGCTGTATTCCACCGACTGGGCAATCAGCCCGTAGCTGGAGGTCGGTTCGTCGCCGGACGGCGCGTACTGGCCGGTGCCGACCATCAACGGTTCGTTCAGCTCATTGACGCCGTATTGCAGGAAGTTGGGGGTGGAAACCGGGCTTGAGCCCTTGAAGGTGTAAGGGTTGAGGGTGTCGAACGTGCCAAATGCCATGACCCGCAATGTCCCGCCTTTTGGCGCTGCAGGGTTTACCCAATCGAAGTGGGTGAATTTGGCCGGGTACTTGAGCACGCCGAACTGCGTATAACCGTGGCTCTCGGTAATCGTCGCGTTCGCAGCAAAGCTCAAGGCCAGACTTATTAGTAGAAGGAGGGGACGCTTCAAGTCAGAGATCCGATCCAGGCGGCTTGGGCTTTATGATCGGTACAGTAACAGCTTGTTCCGGTTGGAAAAAGGTTGTTTCAGAGGCTGACCGAGGGCTGGCAAGGTCTTGAGCCTGGGGTCAATCAAATGTGGGAGCTGGCTTGCCTGCGATAGCATCGGCTCGGTGTCACTGATACACCGAGGTGTTTGCATCGCAGGCAAGCCCGCTCCCACACAAGCCTGCCCATGCATTGAGTTTGCCTTAGCGCGGCCCGGAAACCACCAGCATCTGCCCCGGCTTCAGCGCCTGGCCAGTACGCGGGTTCCAGCGCTTGAGATGTTGCATCTCAACGTTGAAGCGCTTGGCGACGATGTACAGCGAGTCGCCTTTCTTGACCTTGTATTGCACTGGCTTCTTGCTGTCAGCCTTGGCCACCAGCTTGCGCGTGTCCTGCATCACCAGGGTCTGGCCGACCTTGAGGGCCTGCCCATTGAGCTTGTTCCAGCGCTGCAGGTCATGCACATCGACCTTGTTCGCCTTGGCGATCAGCGTGAGGTTGTCGCCCGTGCGCACTTTGTAGTTGCGAGTGCGCCCGGCAACCCGCGTGGTCTCAACTTCGTCGAACACCTGCTTTTTCGGGCGCATCGCCAGCAATTCTTCCGGCTTCATCGTCGAAAGGGTGCTGGTAAGCAGTTGCGCCTTGGAGCTCGGTACGAGCAAATGCTGGGGGCCGTCGAGGGTGGTGCGTTGTTTCAAGGCCGGGTTGAGCTGGAACAGTTCGTCTTCGTCGATCTCAGCCAGCGCGGCGACCCGGGACAGGTCCATGCTTTGCTTGACTTCAACCACTTCGAAGTAGGGCGTGTTGGCAATCGGGTTCAGGTTGACGCCGTAGGCCTCGGGGGCCAGTACCACCTGGGACAGCGCCAGGAACTTGGGCACGTAGTCCTTGGTTTCCTGGGGCAGGGGCAGGTTCCAGTAGTCGGTAGGCAGGCCGAGTTTTTCGTTGCGCTCGATGGCCCGGCTGACCGTGCCTTCACCGGCGTTGTACGCCGCCAGGGCCAGCAACCAGTCGCCGTTGAACATGTCATGCAGACGTGTCAGATAGTCCAGGGCGGCGGTGGTGGAGGCAGTGATATCGCGGCGGCCGTCGTAGGCACGGGTCTGGCGCAGGTTGAAGTAGCGCCCGGTGGAGGGAATGAACTGCCACAGACCGACCGCATCGCTGCGCGAATAGGCCATTGGGTTGTAGGCACTTTCAATCACTGGCAGCAGGGCCAGCTCCAGGGGCATGTTGCGTTCTTCAAGCCGCTCGACGATGTAATGAATGTAGAGGCTGCCGCGTTCTCCGGCGTTCTCCAGGAAGGAAGGGTTACTGGCGAACCACAAACGCTGTTGCTCGATGCGCGGGTTGACGCCCAGGCCGTCCTGCAATTGAAAGCCCCGTCGCATGCGTTCCCAGACATCCTGGGGTACTTCGGGGCTGGGCTTCTCTGAGAGCCAAATAGGTTTTTGCTTGATCTTGGCGGCAAGATTGGGTTTGGGTTGCACGGTGGATTGTGCAGCGAAATTTGTCGATTGGCAGCCCGCCAGAGTCGCGGACACAGCCACCGCCACGGCTTGAGCCAGGCGGGTCAATGCGTCTGAAGAGATGGATTTACGAATAGATGACGACATTGGCTGGAAGTAAGTTCCGGGCAAAAATGTCGGGCGATTCTAGAAAGCGCTTTGGTTCCGGTCAACCATTCAGAAATTCCGTATCAGATTGCATCCTGTTAGAACTTATCTTTCCATGCCCTCAAGCTAGCAAACACCTCGGCCCCAGAGCGGTTGTCACGACCGTTCCGTTCGTCCGCTTTTTGTTTAACGGATGTTTCGGCGGTACGTAGAAAAGGGTTAGTACGTTTTTCCAGGGCCAGATTGGACGGCAGCGTCATCTCGCCACGGGCCCGCACCTGCTTGACGGTTTCCACGCGTTCGGCGATATCGGGATTGTTCGGTTCCACGGCCTGGGCAAATTTGAGGTTGCTTTGTGTGTACTCGTGGGTGCAGTACACCAGGGTGTCGTCGGGGAGAGCGGCCAGGCGTTGCAGTGAGGTGTGCATTTGTTCCGGCGTGCCTTCGAACAGGCGGCCGCAACCGGCGGCAAACAGGGTGTCGCCACAAAACAGCACGCCTTGGTGGTAAAAGGCGATATGGCCCAGGGTGTGCCCCGGCACGCTATAAATATCGAAATCCCAGCCCAGCGCCGTGACGCGGTCGTTATCCGTCAAGGCCACGTCCCGCGCCGGGATATTCTCGCTCGCGGGGCCGTAGACCTTGGCGCCGGTCACATTTTTCAGTTGCTCGACGCCGCCGACATGATCGTGGTGATGGTGGGTGATCAGGATGTCGCTGAGGGTCCACTGCGGGTTCTGCTTGAGCCAGGCCAGCACTGGCGCGGCATCGCCGGGGTCGACCACGGCGCAGCGTAGGGTGTGCGGGTCTTGTAACAACCAGATGTAGTTGTCGGTGAACGCGGGGAGTGCACTGATCTGTATCATTCTTCGATTCGCCAAGCTGAACACATTGGTGCATCTTAGAACGTCTAGGCGAGTTGGAGAATGCAATGACTGATAAAGCGTTCGCCCAGGCCGATCCTGAGTGGCTGGCCCTGATCAGCGCGGCCCGTGAATGGCTGTCCGGGCCGATCGGGCAATTTCTGCTGGATGAAGAACGGCGCATGCTCGAAGACGAGTTGGGTCGGTTCTTTGGTGGTTACCTGGTGCATTACGGCCCGTCGGCTCAGACGCCGCCTGCCGCGCCGCAGGTGCAACGCAATGTGCGCCTGGGCGCGCCGTTGCCGGGGGTGGAGATTGTCTGCGAGGAACAGGCCTGGCCGTTGAGCGAGCATGCCGCCGATGTGGTGGTGTTGCAGCATGGCCTGGATTTTTGCCTGTCGCCCCACGGTTTGCTGCGCGAAGCCGCGAGCAGTGTGCGCCCGGGTGGCCATTTGCTGATTATCGGCATCAACCCCTGGAGCAGCTGGGGCCTGCGCCATGTGTTCGCCCATGACGGCCTGCGCCAGGCGCGCTGTATCGCGCCGTCACGGGTAGGCGACTGGCTGAACCTGCTGGGGTTTGCGCTGGAGAAACGCCGCTTCGGGTGCTATCGTCCGCCGCTTGCGTCCGCCAAGTGGCAAGGCCGTCTGGCCGGCTGGGAACGCCGGGCGGGTGCGTGGCAGCTGTCGGGCGGCGGCTTCTATTTATTGGTGGCGCGCAAGATTGTGGTCGGGCTGCGGCCGGTGCGTCAGGTGCTACGCCAGCCCATGGGCAAACTGGTGCCGATGCCGATGGCCAAGGTCAATCGCAAGCAAAGCGAACCGTAAACTCCCTTTTTGATTACCGGCCGAATCTTTCGGCCTCGGGATACTGTCGGTCGATTACCGCCAGCCCGTTTTGATGGATGCAACCGATGACCGATACCGTAGAACTCTTCACCGATGGCGCCTGCAAGGGCAACCCCGGACCCGGCGGTTGGGGCGCGTTGCTGGTGTGCAAGGGCGTGGAGAAGGAACTGTGGGGCGGCGAAGCCAACACCACCAACAACCGCATGGAGCTGATGGGTGCCATCCGTGGCCTGGAAGAGCTCAAGCGCCGGTGTGACGTGCTGCTGGTGACCGACTCGCAATACGTGATGAAGGGCATCAACGAGTGGATGGTCAACTGGAAAAAGCGCGGCTGGAAAACGGCGGCCAAGGAACCGGTGAAAAATGCCGACCTGTGGCAGCTGCTCGATGAGCAATGCAACCGCCACAACATCACCTGGAAATGGGTGCGCGGGCACATCGGCCATCCTGGCAACGAACGCGCCGACCAACTGGCCAACCGTGGCGTGGATGAAGTACGGGGTTACAAGCAGGCCTGAGGTTTAAACTACGGCGATGGCCTGTGCCAGCTGCATGTCGCTGAAGGTTTGCTCCGGCAAACGCTCTCGGATATGCATCAGCGCCGACTCCAGGCGCACGCCACGGATCTGGCCATCGCTGGCCACAAACGATTCGGCGTCCTCCCTGGCAGCCTGAACAATCTTGTCATCCTTGAAGGAAGAACTGGTGCCCTTGGTGGCACTCATGGACAGGCTGACCAGGAAGTCGGTCGTCATCACGAAACTGGTGGCGTGCGCCGTGCAGGTGCTGCCTGCCAGCAGCAGGGCACACAGGGTTTTTGACAGGTTCATGGCTCAGCGCAGTCCGCATTCGAGTGGGGTGCGCAGGCTAGCAGGGGCGCCCAGGGCAAACTGCTGCAGCTTTGCTAAAGAGTGTTAAAAACTATAGTGGATCAAGCGCCTTGGGCCAGTCTTGGGCTGCGTAATGCGTGACGTGCTAATATCCCGCCCCTTGAAATACACCACCGTTGAGAGCTGAACCCTGATGGCCATCCGATCTGTTGTACTCGATACCGAAACCACCGGCATGCCGGTGACCGATGGCCACCGGATCATCGAAATCGGTTGTGTCGAGCTGATGGGGCGGCGCCTTACCGGCCGTCACTTTCACGTCTACCTGCAGCCGGACCGGGACAGTGACGAGGGCGCGATCGGCGTCCACGGCATCACCGACGAATTCCTCAAAGGCAAGCCGCGCTTCGCTGAAGTGGCCGACGAGTTTTTCGAATTTATCAACGGCGCCCAGTTGATCATCCATAACGCAGCGTTCGACGTCGGTTTCATCAATAACGAATTTGCCCTGATGGGGCAGAGCGATCGTGCGGATATCTCCCAGCACTGCTCGATCCTCGACACCTTGATGATGGCCCGTGAGCGTCACCCAGGCCAGCGCAACAGCCTGGATGCCTTGTGCAAGCGCTATGGCGTCGACAACTCCGGCCGTGAACTCCACGGCGCCTTGCTCGACTCCGAGATTCTCGCCGACGTTTACCTGACCATGACCGGCGGGCAAACCAGCCTGTCCCTGGCCGGTAATGCCTCCGATGGCACGGGTTCGGCGGAGGGCTCGGGCAATCGTCCTTCGGAAATTCGCCGTTTGCCGGCGGATCGCAAGCCGACCCCCATCATCCGCGCCAGCGAGCAGGATCTGGCTGAGCATGCGGCGCGGTTGGAGGCGATTGCCAAGTCGGCCGGTGCGCCGGCGTTGTGGACGCAACTGACCCAGCAATAGCCTGATTCAACGCGGTTGAAAAATGTGGGAGCTGGCTTGCCTGCGATAGCGGTAGGTTAGTTGATGAATGTGCTGGCTGATACACCGGGTTCGCGAGCAAGCCCGCTTCCACAGTTGATCTCCATCGCCGGAAAAATCTTCATTCGCGTCATCCGCTCCCAGCTTCTACCCTGAATGCATAGCCCTCAGGACTACAAGCGCTCATGTACAAAGACCTGAAGTTCCCTGTTCTTATCGTACACCGCGACATCAAGGCCGACACCGTTGCCGGTGATCGGGTTCGAGGCATCGCCCGCGAGCTGGAACAAGAGGGCTTCAGCATCTTCTCTGCCGTCGACTACGCCGAAGGCCGGCTGGTGGCTTCTACCCATCACGGCCTGGCATGCATGTTGATCGCCGCCGAAGGGGCCGGGGAAAATACCCACTTGCTGCAAAACATGGTCGAGTTAATTCGCCTGGCACGGGTGAGGGCGCCCAACCTGCCGATCTTTGCTCTGGGCGAGCAGGTCACCCTGGAGAATGCGCCGGCCGATGCCATGAGCGAGCTTAACCAGTTGCGCGGGATTCTTTATCTGTTCGAAGACACCGTGCCGTTTCTTGCCCGGCAAGTCGCTCGCGCCGCACGCACTTACCTGGATGGCTTGTTACCGCCGTTCTTCAAAGCATTGGTGCAGCACACCGCCGATTCCAATTACTCCTGGCACACACCCGGCCATGGTGGTGGTGTGGCTTACCGCAAAAGCCCCGTCGGGCAGGCGTTTCATCAGTTCTTTGGGGAAAATACCCTGCGGTCGGACCTGTCCGTGTCCGTGCCCGAATTGGGCTCACTGCTCGATCACACAGGCCCGCTGGCGGAAGCCGAAGCCCGCGCCGCGCGTAACTTCGGCGCCGATCACACGTTCTTTGTGATCAACGGAACCTCGACGGCCAACAAGATCGTCTGGCATTCCATGGTCGGTCGCGACGACCTGGTGCTGGTGGATCGCAACTGCCACAAGTCGGTGTTGCATTCGATCATCATGACCGGCGCGATCCCGTTGTACCTGTGCCCGGAGCGCAACGAACTGGGGATCATCGGCCCGATCCCCCTGAGCGAATTCAGCCCCGAGTCGATCCAGGCCAAAATCGAAGCCAGCCCTTTGACCCGTGGCCGGCCGCCGAAAGTAAAGATGGCGGTGGTCACCAACTCTACCTATGACGGCCTGTGCTACAACGCCGAGCTGATCAAGCAGCAATTGGGCAACAGTGTCGAGGTCTTGCACTTTGACGAGGCCTGGTACGCCTACGCGGCCTTCCACGAGTTTTTCGCCGGTCGTTATGGCATGGGTACCTCGCGCACCCCGGACAGCCCCCTGGTATTTACCACGCACTCGACGCACAAACTGCTGGCGGCCTTCAGCCAGGCTTCAATGATCCATGTGCAGGACGGCGGCGCGCGCCAACTCGACCGCGACCGTTTCAATGAAGCGTTCATGATGCACATCTCCACCTCGCCGCAATACAGCATCATTGCCTCGCTGGACGTGGCGTCGGCGATGATGGAAGGCCCGGCCGGGCGTTCGCTGTTGCAGGAGATGTTCGACGAGGCCCTGAGCTTCCGGCGCGCACTGGCCAACCTGCGCCAGCATATCGCCGCCGAGGACTGGTGGTTTTCGATCTGGCAACCGCCTTCGGTGGCCGGTATCGACCGGGTGGCCACCGCGGATTGGCTGTTGCACCCTCAGGATGACTGGCATGGCTTTGGGGATGTGGCCGAAGACTACGTGTTGCTGGACCCGATCAAAGTGACGCTGGTGATGCCTGGCCTGAGCGCCGGAGGTGCCTTGAGCGAACGCGGAATTCCTGCGGCGGTCGTCAGCAAATTCCTCTGGGAGCGTGGGTTGGTGGTGGAGAAGACCGGGCTATATTCTTTCCTCGTGTTGTTTTCCATGGGGATCACCAAAGGCAAATGGAGTACCTTGCTCACCGAGTTGCTGGAGTTCAAGCGCAACTACGACGCTAACGTCAGCTTGGCCAGTTGTTTGCCATCGGTGTTTAAACAGGGGCCGGCGCGTTATCAAGGCCTGGGCTTGCGCGACCTGTGCGATCAATTGCACAGTTGTTACCGCAGCAATGCCACGGCCAGGCACCTCAAGCGCATGTACACGGTATTACCGGAAATTGCGATGAAACCCGCCGACGCCTACGATCAGTTGGTGCGGGGTGAAGTCGAAGCTGTTTCCATTGATGCCTTGTCAGGGCGCATCGCAGCCGTGATGCTGGTGCCTTATCCGCCGGGCATTCCGTTGATCATGCCGGGCGAGCGCTTTACCGAGGCGACGCGGTCGATCATCGACTACCTGGTGTTTGCCCGCACATTCGATAGCAGTTTCCCCGGTTTTGTCGCGGATGTTCATGGGTTGCAACACGAAGATGACGGCAATGGCCGTTGTTACACCGTCGATTGCATCAAGGGTTAAGAATGTTTATGCAAGCTGTAATGAACCCGAAGTATCCAGGGCTCAGTGTTCGGGTCGCCGACGAAGGTTTTGATGCCTACGTGTGGGGCAATGATTTCAGCTTTGAGGTCAGCGGCTATGGTGTGCCGGAAATGGGCAGGCGTGTCGACCAATGGGCCGTGGAGCGCATCCTGCCGTACCGCAAGTGTTATGGCATCGACCCGGAAGAGTTCGCCAGTTTTCGCGACGCACCCGACAGCGCGATTTTTATGGCTTACCTGGATGACCGTGCGGTAGGGCATGTCGTGGTCAGCACCAACTGGAACGGTTTTGCCCACGTTGACGAACTGGCGGTGGCCTTGCCTGCGCGGCGGCATGGTGTGGCCAAGGCGCTGCTGGATGTGGCGCAGTTCTGGGCGCGCAAGAAAAACCTGCCGGGCATGATGCTCGAAACCCAGAACAACAACCTCGGCGCCTGCCGCCTGTATGAGCGTTGCGGGTATGTGATGGGCGGGATTGATCAACTGCGTTATCGCGGGATTGATCCGCAAACCCGCGAAGTGGCGATTTTCTGGTACCGGTTGTTCAAGACGGAACTCGAACAGGCTTAGCTTGCCAACAGGCTTTCTGCCTTTTGCGTGACAATTTCCAGCAACGCATTCAGCGCGGGTGACGTCACGCCCTCTTTGAGGGTCAGCGCGTACAGATTAACCATGATCGGCGGCGACACCGGGCACGCATCCAGCCCAGCCTCTGGAGCGCCAAAGGCGGTGAACGGATCGACAATCGCCAGGCCTTCGCCGGCTTCCACCATGCTGCGCATCATCTGGTAGGTCTGCACACGCGTTTGCACCACTGGCAGCGGGCGCAGGGCTTGCAGTTTGGCGTCCAACTGACGGCTGAGCGGGTCATGCCCTTCAAGCCCGATCAACGACTGCCCGGCCAGGTCCTGCAGCGCAATGTACTTTTGCTTGGGTTTCAGCCAGCCATGGGGCGCGAGCAATTGCAGCTTGCCTTGGGCCAGTACGGTGCTTTGGATTTGCGGGTGTTGCGGGTCCTGCAGGCTCAGGCCCACATCGGCTTCGTGCAGCAGCAGGCTCCTGACAATCTCCCGGGTTGGCTGGCTCGACAGGTTGCACGGCGTGTCCTGGAAGCGCCGGCGCAGTACGGCGATGCTTTGCGGTAACAGTTGATTGGCCAGGGGCTGGGTGCACAGGGCACGCAGGGTCGGCGCGTGATGGTGTTTCAAGCGGCTGGCCAGGCGTTGTACCGGCTCCAGTGCTTCATAGAGATGGGCGATTTGTGCCTGCAGCTCCAAGGTCTCTCGCGTCGCTTGCAAACGCCCGCGCGCACTGGCAAACAGCATGAAACCCAATTGGAGTTCGGCATCCTTGAGCGTTGCCTCCACATCGCCCACGGGGAGTTGCAACCATTCGGCGGCCGTGCCGAGGTGTCCGGTCTGCAAGATGGCCTGAATCACTTCGATATGACGTAAACGCATCGCCGGAGTCTATGTTCAGTGCGGTGGGGTTTCAATGGCTGGGGAAAAAAGAGCACGAGCATGGCCGGGTGTCGGCTACCGTTAGTGTGTATACAACTGCAACGATCAGGTCATATAAGAACGTATCAGCCGAGGAACAATGGGGAGCCTCACAATGCCAGGACGTACCACAATCGGAAAGATCCCCGGCCAGCGTGGCTTTACGCGTTGGGCGGTGCTGGTGGTGTTGATCATCATTGGCTTGCTGGCCTTTGCGGTGGGGCCACGTTTACTCGGTGAGGTAACCATAACGGAAATTGCCACGGCGAAAGCCCAGGTGGCCGAACTGGGGAAGGCGCTCGAGCAGTTCCATCAAGACATTGGCCGTTACCCCACTGATGAAGAAGGCCTGGAGGCACTGACCACAGCACCCGACGGCGAGGCGAAATGGAAGGGGCCTTATGTGAGCGAAGACCTGCTGGCCGACCCTTGGGGCATTGCCTATCAGTACCACTATCCGCCCACTCAATCCAAAACGCCGTTCGACCTGTTCTCGTTTGGCAAGGACCGCACGCTGGGCGGTGTCGGGGAGAACAAGGATATTACCTACGGCGACAACTGATTCATCTGGCATTACCCATCGACCTGATTAGAATGGCGCATCTGATCATCAACGACCAATGCCGGTTACTCGGCACTTAAAACAAAAACAGGTCCGGTCTCACATGCCTAAACCCTCGATATTCCTCGGGGTAACGGCCAAGCAACTTCTGGTCCTGGTGACCGTTGGGGGCGTGGCTGCTTATCTCTTCAATAATCACGATGAACACACGCCGGAAAATCTCGCCCTTGAGGCGTTTATCCGTTCCCAGGAACAGGTGGGCGAGCAGGTGGGCGCGGTGCTGGAAATTGCGTTGGTCAGGCAGGTGGTTGCCTATCCCGGTTACGGCACGTCGGGCTACAAGCGATCGCTGTATGCCGTCGAAGGGGAGCGGGGTCAATTGATGGTGACGCTCAGGCAAATGGACGGTGAGCAGGGCGTCGAGGTGACGGAAATACGTCGGCCGTGATCACCCAGCCCAGTCAACGCCATCAATGGCCAGGACTGAGCAGGTCGATAAGGCGGGATCTTATGAGGCGAGAACCGTTGGCGATTCGCGGGTGATAACGGTCCCCGACTGGATCAATCTGAATTCTTCGCCGTCCAGTTTCTCTACACGATCGCCAATGGCCAGCTTGTAGGTAGTGGTGGGCGCCGAGCCAGCCGGGTCGCTTTGCGCCGGGTTGGATTCCTGGAACTCATGCACCGAATACACGCGTCCTTCCGCGTCTCTGGCATGGAACTGTCCGACAAGTACTGCAGCCATCTGTTTAGAACCTCTGGAGATAAACACTCGATTTGCGGTTCTGTAGACCGTCATGGAGCGGGGTAGTTTACCTATGGAAAAAAAATACTATTCGTTGATGTTTTCAGACGCTTCCTACGCGAGCTACGGCGAGTCAAACGTCTTGGGGATGATCAAAACCTTCTGGTGAACCCGTCGCGAAGACTCTATAACTACAAGCTCCTTTAGTCAGACGTCGGGAAAACCCCAATGAGCAAGGTCTACACGATTGCCGTCCTGGTCGGCAGCTTGAGAAAAGAGTCGATCAACCGCAAGGTCGCCCTGGCGTTGGCCGAACTGGCCCCTGCCAATCTCAAATTGAACATTGTTGAAATTGGCGATTTGCCGCTCTACAACGAGGACATCGACGGGGCATCACCGCCCGCAGCCTACAGTACTTTCCGTCAGCAGGTACGTTCATCCGACGCGGTGCTGTTCGTGACCCCGGAATACAACCGTTCCGTGCCTGCGCCGTTGAAGAATGCCATCGACGTTGGTTCGCGACCGTACGGGCAAAGCGTCTACAGCGGCAAGCCTGGGGCGATCATCAGTGTGTCGCCGGGGGCGATTGGAGGCTTTGGTGCCAACCATCATCTGCGCCAGTCCCTGGTGTTCCTCGATGTGCCGTGCATGCAGCAGCCGGAAGCGTACCTGGGTGGGGCGGGCAGTGTGTTTGATGAGGCGGGTAAGGTGTCGGAGAAGACCAAGCCGTTCTTGCAGGCGTTTATTGATGCTTATGGGAAATGGGTTGAGAAGCAGTCGGGCTGATCGGGTTGGTTGAGTACATA